>NZ_JBNLYE010000319.1:0-4560 GCF_050172095.1 Bacillus sp. GMs2/2 | reverse complement strand
TACGTCACCTCTTATGAGAAATACTGTAAATGATTTCTTTATCCCGCTTTAACGGGCAATAAGACTCCCACTTCAAAATTCGGCGAATACAAGGGAGTTAAGTGGGAAATCAATTGCCCGTAAAATCCGATTGGTTCAACTAATAATCAGTGGGGGATGGAAAAAACCCCCACTGATTAAAGTTTCACTTTATTATAACAAACGTTACAAGAAAGTAGAGGGGAGAAATCTGTCTCTTTATAAAGTAGTTGTTTATAAAAAGTCACATAAAAAGAACTCGCCAGACGTATGACAAGTTCTTTAGTGTATTATTGTTGAATTGCTGCATCTAAAGCGATTTCAATCATTTCGTTAAATGTAGTTTGACGCTCTTCAGATGTTGTTTCTTCGCCAGTGAAGATGTGATCGCTAACTGTTAATATAGATAATGCATTTACACCGTATTTCGCTGCTAATGTGTAAAGAGCAGTTGTTTCCATTTCTACTGCTAATACACCGTAATCTCCAAGTTTTTTAACCATGTCCATGCTTTCACGATAAAACACATCTGCTGTTAAAACGTTACCGACACGAACGTGTAATCCTTTTTCAGTTCCAGCATCATAAGCTTTCTTTAAAAGGTCAAAGTTTGCAGCTGGTGCAAAATCAAATCCTGGGAATGTTAAACGGTTCATATTAGAATCAGTACAAGCCGTCATTGCGATAATAACATCACGAACTTTTACATCTTTTTGAATTGCACCGCAAGTTCCAACGCGAATTAAATTTTTAACTCCGTAGCTTTGGATTAATTCGTTTACATAAATAGAAATAGAAGGAACACCCATACCTGTACCTTGAACAGATACACGTTTTCCTTTATAAGTTCCAGTGAAACCTAACATACCACGCACATTATTATAGCAAGTAACGTCCTCTAGAAATGTTTCAGCGATATATTTTGCACGTAATGGATCACCAGGTAATAGAATAGATTCAGCGATTTCACCTTGTTTTGCTTCGATATGTACACTCATAAAAAAGTCCTCCTTATAATGTATTGATAGAAATCAATATCATTTGCATTATACACTACGAATCCTTTCAATTAAAATCTTTTTATTATTTGTAATATGTACAAAATAGGAGGATTTCATAAATCATAATCTAGAATATATATCTTAAGAAGTTTTGTATGAATAGAGACAATAAAAATGGTAGGTGATGTTTTGAAAAATCTTGTCATCGGGCTTATTGCGTTAGTACTTATTGTGGCAGGAGGATTTTACATAAAAAAATATCAAGAAAACGAAGAGACTGTAGGAGATGTTCAGGAAGTAAAGTGGGATGTTTCGAATGGAAAGGGAAATGAGAAAGTAGATATTGTATTTCAGTTGTTAAACAACAAGAATAATGAAATTCGTGGTGTAAATGATCAAATGCGGGCAGTGATTGTAGATGGACAGTTAAAAAACATACAACAAATTAAACCCACATTTGCAGGGAACGGGTCATATAAGTTATCTTCCAAAATAGCGAAAGACGAAGAATATACAATATTTTTATACGAAGACAAAAATAAGTCCGTAGAGTCATTCGCTAGGAAGAATTTTGGTAGAACGAAAGAGGAGAACAATAAGAAAAAAGTGAAATTTCCAATCGACAGTGTACTTACGAAAAAAATAGGAGAGTATGAAGTTTCTCTTTTATTTGGTGCATTACATCCGAATGAACCAGTTACGTTAACATTTCAGTTTCAAGCGAAAAAGGGTGAAAAATTGAAATTGCATTCAGAGAGAGGAGAAGTAGAGTCACTCTATATAGTGGATGAAACGAAGGAGAATTTTTTATACGCTATGCCTGTAGATACGGATGAACAATTACAATACCGAATTACATTTCCTGCCGAGGGCACGTATAAAATGTGGGGGAATTTCTATATAAATGGTAAGAAGTATGAAAAAGAATTTATTGTACAAGTTCAAAAAAGAAAAAACAGCTAAGAATTTAGCTGTTTTTTCTTTTTCCTATTAATTTTGTTACAGAGAGCATTGTAATTGGTAAAGAATGATTCTTCCTAAATGCTAAATATTTACCGCTCCATGCTGGTTTATATTTTTCTTTAAAATGTCGTAATCCGCTGAAACTATACGTATAACGAACGTTATTAAAGATTGCAGCAGCCACTCGTTCAGACCAGAAAGACTGTGTGGATAAACCAACATTTGAAAGTGGTGCCATACCGATATTAAAGGAGTGGTATTCATTTTCTTTTGCCCACTGGAATAAGTGGATGAAAATTGCGTCCATAATGCCGCTAGGCGCATCTGGATAATATCGCATTAAATCGACAGATAATGATCCGTTTTGATATACAGGCATGAATGTTGTGAATGCAATGATTTTTCCATCCGAATCAGATAATGTTGCGATAGGAGCGCGACTAATATATTCACGATCGAAGTATCCGAGTGAAAAACCTTTCTCTTTTTTTCCACCAAGCCATGCATCTGAAACTTTTCTTAACTCTTCATATAATTCGTCGGAGAAAGGTGGCTCATGAATAGAGAATGTATAGCCCTCTCTTTCAAAACGGTTGAAAGTAGCTCGCATGCCAGCGCGTTTCTTTCCTGTTATTGTAAAGGTATTTAAATCAACAACAGCTTCTTCACCAAGCTTAAAGAAGTTATAACCAAAATCGTGGTATAAACTCATCCATTTACTTTCAATTTGATAGAATACACAAATGTATCCAAATCGATCAGCCTCAGCTAAAAACTCTTGCAATACAGTACGATAGGAGGAAGGGTCCCCAATTGGATCACCTAGTACAATAAGTCGTTTTCCAGTTATTGAGAAGAGAATGAGTGCTTTTCCATCACTACTGAAAAAGAACTGTTTATCTCCTAAAAAACCTAAATGACTAAGTACATTTCCACCATGTTCATCTAAGAAGTTTTGTAATCGTTTATCATTAGCTGGTTGCCCGGGAAATTCATTTCGATAACGATTTGCAATGAGTGAACCAATTAGTAAAAAAGTAGGAACAAAAAAGGCAGCTGCTAATGCACTTCGTTTCACTTGTGTAATATTACGAACGACAAAATCAGGTTTGAAAGCTTCTTTTGCACCTGCAAATAAAATACCTAAGTTTTTATATAAATATAACGTTACAAGTAGGAATATAAAAACTTTTACGATATCGGAAAGTGAGACTTCCATTTTCTCACGTACAAACCTTTTACGAAGCATATACAATACAGCGAGTACGATTAATAAAATAAAAGTTTCTTCAACATCAATTCCTTTTAGTGTGTTAAAAATAGCCGCTCCGATTAAAGAAACAATCGTCATATAATAAGAACGTTTTGTTCCGTAATATATCCCCCGCGAAAGAATGAGGAGGAGAATACCGAATGTTAGCGATAAGCTAAAAGAAAATTGAATAAGATGTTTTGGAGCTAGAATATGTAAGGCGTGTGCCCGATTTATACTTGTCGGTAGAATGGTTGATAAAATAACCATTAAGCCAGCAAATACTGTTAAAGCAGCAGATGCCCAAGAACCTAACTTTCCTAGAAAGTCACGCTGCAAAGTCCATATAACACCAGTTGTCTCTAATGCAGGCGCAATAAAAGGTTTATCTTCAAACTTTTTAATGGCTACTCCTGTCATTTCAAAAGCTGCAAAAATGAGACCAAGGCAGAAGGGCAAGATGTAATAGACGAGACGATATAATAACATAGCAGGGAGTAAAACACCTGTATCGATGCCGTATTGCCCAAGCCCAGTTAAGAAGACAAGATCAAATGATCCAAGGCCACCAGGAACAAGACTAACGACACCAGCTAAAGCAGCAATAACATATACGCCTAAAAACTTTTGGAATTCGATTTCAATGCCAAATAATAGTAATATGACGTACATAACAATACCAGCAGATACCCATTCGACTAATGAAACTAATGAGTATAAAACAGTTGGGTTTTTCTCCTCTTCTTCTTGTTCCTCTGTTTGCGTCGCTTTTCTATTTTTTAATTTAGAAAATCCGATATATATAGGGACGAAAAGAGCGAAGAAGATAAGAACAGGCCATAGCCATGGTTTTTCATGCAAAATAAATCTCGTGTCTAATATTCCGATGAGACCAAGAAATGAAAGAATGGCTAATCCATTAATAAAGGCAGTTGTCATCCAAGCGATACTTTTAATAAGTTTTCCATTTTCTTTTATATATGGACGATAAAGCATTGTGCGTACGCCGGCTCCAACAAGACCACCAAACCCGATAAATCCATTTAAAGTATTAGCAATCCACGAGATACGGAAAATCTTTTGGACAGGGATATCAGCTTTTAAGTAACGAAGCATAACATAGTCATAAAAGAACATTGTTGATACAGCGAATGCACCAAGTGTAATTGCTAAAAAGACTCCTCCAGTTGGAATGTTTTTAATTGTATCAATCGCTTCTAAAAAAGAAATGCCCGCTAATTCTTTTTTTGCTTGAAAGAATACAATTGTTAATACAACAAATGGGAAGACAATTTTCCCGATTTGTAAGAAACGTTTCCATGAAAA
>NZ_JBNLYE010000318.1:0-4606 GCF_050172095.1 Bacillus sp. GMs2/2 | reverse complement strand
GGGGGTAATGGGGACATGAAAGGCCGCGAGTATACGTTTCGTAAGTGGCACTCATTAATGGGGGTCATCCCGGTTGGTGTCTTTTTGACGCAACATTTAATTGTAAACAACTTTGCAACACGAGGAGCAGAGGCTTTTAACAAAGCTGCAGGCTTTATGGAGCTCCTTCCATTCCGGTATGCGCTAGAAATTTTCATCATCTTTTTACCGATACTGTACCATGCTATATATGGCTTATATATTGCATTTACAGCTAAGAACAATGCGGTTTCTTACGGTTATTTCCGTAACTGGATGTTCGTTTTCCAAAGAATTTCAGGTATCGTTACGCTGATCTTCATTTCTTGGCACGTCTGGGAAACTCGTATTCAAGCAATGTTAGGTAAAGAGGTAAACTATGATATGATGGCAGATATTTTAAACAATCCAGCTATGTTTGCATTCTACTTAGTTGGTGTTGTTTCAACAATTTTCCACTTTGCAAATGGACTATGGACATTCTGCATCAGCTGGGGAATTACAGTATCTCCACGTTCACAAAGAATCTCTACTTATGTAACATTAGCTATTTTCTTAGGTTTATCTTATGTAGGTGTGAGTGCATTATTAGCGTTCATCGATCCACAGCTAGCAAACCAGTAAGGAGTGGGAGAGCATGAAAGGGAAACTTATAGTAGTCGGCGGTGGCTTGGCTGGCTTAATGGCAACGATTAAAGCGGCAGAAGCAGGAGTAAATGTTGAACTGTTTTCTTTAGTACCAGTAAAACGTTCACATTCTGTATGTGCTCAGGGCGGAATTAACGGTGCCGTAAATACGAAAGGTGAAGGGGATTCTCCATGGATCCACTTTGACGATACAATTTATGGTGGGGACTTCTTAGCGAACCAACCACCAGTTAAAGCAATGTGTGAAGCAGCACCTGGTATCATTCATTTAATGGACCGTATGGGTGTTATGTTCAACCGTACGGAAGAAGGACTTCTTGATTTCCGTCGATTTGGTGGAACGCAACATCACCGTACAGCATTTGCTGGTGCAACAACTGGACAGCAATTACTTTACGCATTAGATGAGCAAGTACGTCGTCACGAAGTAGCAGGACTTGTAACGAAATATGAAGGTTGGGATTTCTTACGAGCTGTTGTTGATGATGAAGGTGTGTGCCGAGGAATCGTTGCACAAGACTTACAAACTATGGAGATTAGAAGTTTCGGAGCAGATGCCGTGATTATGGCAACAGGGGGCCCTGGTATCATTTTCGGAAAATCAACAAACTCCATTATCAATACAGGTACAGCAGCTTCTGCTGTATATCAACAAGGCGCATATTATGCAAACGGTGAGTTCATTCAAATTCACCCAACGGCAATTCCTGGAGACGATAAATTACGTCTTATGAGTGAATCTGCACGTGGTGAAGGTGGACGTGTTTGGACATATAAAGATGGTAAACCATGGTACTTCTTAGAAGAAAAATATCCGGCTTACGGAAACCTTGTACCTCGTGACATCGCAACGCGTGAAATCTTTGATGTTTGCGTAGAGCAAAAACTAGGTATTAACGGTGAAAACATGGTGTACTTAGATCTTTCTCATAAAGATCCAAAAGAACTAGATATTAAACTAGGTGGAATTATTGAAATCTATGAGAAATTTACAGGGGATGATCCTCGTAAACTACCGATGAAAATCTTCCCAGCTGTTCACTATTCAATGGGCGGACTATGGGTTGATTATAAACAGATGACAAATATTCCAGGTTTATTTGCAGCAGGTGAGTGTGATTATTCTATGCACGGTGGTAACCGTCTTGGTGCAAACTCACTATTATCAGCAATTTATGGTGGTATGGTAGCAGGACCAAACGCAATTGAGTATATGAAAGGTCTTTCTAAATCATCTGATGCTGTTTCATCTACTGTATATGAGCAAAATGAATTAATCGAAACAGAGAAATTTAACAATATTTTAACGATGGATGGTAACGAAAATGCGTATGTTCTTCATAAAGAGCTTGGAGAATGGATGACAGATAACGTTACAGTAGTTCGTGAAAATAAAAAATTATTAGAAACAGATGCGAAAATTGAAGAATTAATGGCTCGTTACAAACGTATTAACATTAACGATACAGCAAGATGGAGTAACCAAGGTGCTTCATTTACACGCCAACTTGCAAATATGTTTGAGTTAGCACGTGTTATTACAATTGGCGCATATAACCGTAATGAGAGCCGTGGGGCGCATTACAAACCTGAATTCCCAAATCGTGATGATGCAAACTTCTTAAAAACTACGATGGCAAAATTTGAGGGAGAAGGAAATGCACCAGCATTCCATTACGAAGACGTTGATATTTCATTAATTAAACCGCGTAAACGTGATTATTCTTCAAAACACGATGTAGCTGCTAAGGGTGAAGAGAAGGGGGATAAACAACATGTCTGAGAAAACAATCCGCCTCATCATTACGAGACAAGACGGGCCAGATGCGCAAGCGTTTGACCAAGAGTTTGAAATTCCATATCGTCCGAATATGAATATTATCTCAGCACTTATGGAAATCCGTCGTAATCCCGTTGATTCAAAAGGGAACCAAACAACTCCGATTGCATGGGATATGAACTGCTTAGAGGAAGTATGTGGTGCATGTTCGATGGTGATTAACGGAAAACCACGTCAATCATGTACGGCACTTATCGATCAATTAGAGCAACCAATTCGCTTAAAACCGATGAAGACATTCCCGGTTGTACGTGACTTGCAAGTTGATCGTAGTCGCATGTTTAATGCTCTAAAACGCGTTAAAGCGTGGATTCCAATTGATGGTACGTATGACCTAGGTCCAGGACCAAGAATGCCTGAGAAAAAGCGTCAATGGGCTTATGAGCTTTCAAAATGCATGACATGTGGTGTTTGCTTAGAATCATGTCCAAACGTAAACAGTAAGTCTGATTTTATTGGACCAGCACCGTTATCACAAGCTCGCTTATTCAACTCACATCCAACGGGTGAAATGCATAAAGCAGATCGCTTACGTGCAATTATGGGAGATGGAGGACTAGCAAACTGTGGTAACTCTCAAAACTGTGTGCAATCATGTCCGAAGGGTATTCCTTTAACAACTTCAATTGCGGCATTAAACCGTGATACAACAATTCAATCGTTCAAAGATTTCTTTGGTAGCGATAATAACTATTAATAAATATTGCCTCTTCATATCGAAGAGGCAATATTTATAACTATATTTTTCTGTTTATTCTGTTTATTTTAAGGTGAAAAGGAGAGATAACAATGAAGAGGATTTCTTATATTGAAGACTTTGAGCAATGGGAAAGTGGTTTTTCGTTTTACAACCCTGTAAAGGTTCGTTTTGGTGAAGTAGATATGTTTGGACATGTAAATAATGTCGTTGCTTTTACTTATTTTGAAGAAGCTCGTATTGCGTTGTTTAAAGAACTTGGATTTATGCAAGAGTGGACACATGCATCATCAGAAACGATGATCGTTGTTGCGGATTTACAATGTAATTTTATTAAGCAAATATATTTTGATGAACAGTTGAAGGTGTATGTAAAAGCAGGGTCGGTTGGGAATTCTTCTTTAGATTTACATTATATGGTGAAGAATGAAGCAGGAGAGGTTTGTTTAGTAGGTCGTGGAATGATGGTTCAAGCGTCGAAAAAAACAGGAAGAGGCGAACCATGGCCTGAAGAATGGAAGAAGAAATTACTACAATAATAGAGTGAAAGAAAAATAAGAGAGCAATTTGCTCTCTTATTTTTTGTCTTCCATCGCTTCTTCTAATGTTAAGTGATGTTTATATAGGTATGTAGCGTATGGATTACCAACGTAGCGTAAGTGCCATGGTTCATATGCATATTCTGTTGTATCTGTTTTATCTTCTAAGTAACGAATGACAAAGCCGAATTCATGAGCGTGTTCTGCGACCCATTTTCCTTCTGCTGTCTCCCCGAAGATAGGCTCTAATTGAAATTTAGCTGATTTTGAACTAATATCCATTGCTAAACCCGTTTGGTGTTCACTTGTACCAGGAATTGCGCTTACCGAATTAGCTTCGGCTTTTCCTTGGCGTCTAACGTATGTATCATGCAACGATTTTTGGCGTTTGTATGAACGATAACCAGATACAGCTGTAAGATCAAGCCCTTCTTTTTTCGCAGCTTTAAACATGTTTTCAAGTGCCTCTGCAGCATCCTTTCGCAGCAATGTTTTTTCTTTATCTTTTGGACTAATAAATGGTACATTTGGTCTCGTTAAGTCTTCAGGAATGTATCCATCTGGTAGTTTTCGATGTTTATTAATTAAGACAAGATTAGATTTGGGATTTGTTACAACTGAAAAGTCATTGTCTATTTTCTTTGCATTATGATCAGCTTTTGGAAAAGCAGGAATCTCTTCTTTTTTATGGTTATTATGCTTTTGACTTTCGACAGCTTTTGCTTCATTATGTAGTGGTGTTTTAGAACCAAAATAAGCGAAAGATGTGATCCCGATTACAATAGTAGTGGCAGAAATAATTATTATCTTTTTCATGATGCCTTGTAATCACAGTCCCTTCTTCATAAAATGTGTATTGTTTTT
>NZ_JBNLYE010000317.1:0-4663 GCF_050172095.1 Bacillus sp. GMs2/2 | reverse complement strand
AAAAATATAAGGAGAGCTTTTGTTGAAAATCCAGATTGCTGTAGCAATCTGAATTTGACTTTAAAGAACTATACTAAAATGATACACTATAATCTACGTTATTTTTGAAATGAATAGAGGGGTTTGTGTGATAGATAAAATTAAAAATGCTGTAGAGGATATGTACGAAGATGAGGCTAAAGATTTACTTCAAAGTATTCTCATACAGTTAAACTTATTAGAAGAAAACTACAGTGAAGATGCAATTAAAAATTTGATGGATATTCCGAAACAATTAACGAGTAATCCTACTTATAAAAGGAATGTAAAAGAAAGTACGCACGTACATATTGCTTTTGATGATTCAACGGCTGGTTGCTTAAAATATATGTTAAGTCAAGAAGAATTATTTGAAGAGAGTGTTGTTGCTTTTTCGGAATTCTTTTCAATTGGACCGATATATAGGTTGCATACGAATGAGGGGCAACTAGCAAGACAGAAGTGGTTAATAAATAACTTAACTGCTTATGATAGTTATTTTGAAGAAGAATATTTATCAAGATTTATAGCAACTATAGAAGAACTACATACTATTCCTGTTGAAACGCCTATTACAATTTGGAAGGCTGATAATGCACATGAACATGTAGGCCTAAGTTTTGTAATGGTACAATTAAAGGATAAGAAAAATATTCGAGTTATTAATACGTCTGAAGCAAGTAGAGAAATATTAAAACAAGAGTATGATATTCGTGGAACGGGAGAATTACCACCTGAAAGTTTAGCTCTATTCCAAAAAAGTTTTATAAAGCTACCTTATTTAACTGAAGAGAAGCGCATGAAGTTTGAAAATGAGTGGGATAGATTATCGGAAAGCATAGAATGTTTAAGAGTTTGGAAAGAAAATGAAGTGCATTCTGTACAGGAAGATTATTTTGATCAATTTATAATTGAATGCGCGAAAAGTGTGGGTGCTGATCGAGAGTTCCTTAAAGCTCCTAGAGTAATTGGTGAAGCACTTGGTCTTGTTGAACAATTAGTTGGAGATACTTTCTTAGAATATCGCTTGAAACAATTAATTAAACAAGAAGTATTTGAATTTGAAGGTTCGTTAGATGAAATGCGTTTTTATAGTGTGAAGTTAAGGAAATAATAAACACGTTCTATTTTGAAAGGCTCGTATTTTTAATAATACGAGCTTTTTAAGTTGAATTTGGGCTATACATAAGCTTCCCAGAGAGGGCATATCACATATGAATGGTAAAGGTAATGAATGAAAAGAAGGTGATTTGTTAATATGTATAACCAACAAAATTATCCATATGATCAAGCGATGTATTATAATCCACAAAACTACGGGTATGAACCTACAAATGAAGTGAGAGATATTGAACAAGAAGATTACAGACCAGATGATGCAGAAGATGCTCCAACGTCACCACCTCCGTCACAAGCGCCGTCGTTACCGTCTACATTTGCTTCTCCAGCACAACCAGGTAATATGAAATCATGGATGTGTAACTGTCTAGGAAGATGGGGCTATTTACGCTTACATCGTCCTGGTCCTTTCGGAAGAGATTTATGGTTCTTCCCGACTGAAGTGAGAAGAAATGGAGTGTCAGGTTACACGTGGCAAGGTGGTCGTCGTCGTAAAGTAAGTTATCGCTATCAACAAATTAGTAATTTTATGTGCTTCGCATAAAGAGAAGTGGGAGAGTGAAACGATTTTACTCTCTCACTTTTTTATTTTTCAATATACGAAGTAAGATTTTGATTAAAAATTTACAATTTTCACGTTTTTATTAGAGTATAATGCATATGTTGGGTTGATTTTCAAAAACAAATGAGAGTGAGGGAATACAATGTCAATGAAAAACAAAGTTGGGTTAAGCATAGAGGATGGCATTAATTTAGCTTCAGCTCAGTTTAAAGAAGATGCGTATGAAATTTATAAAGAATCGCGAAAAAAACAACCTATATTATTTGTAAACCAAGTTGAAATCGGTAAAGAATGGCTCATTACTAGATATGAAGATGCTCTGCCACTTTTAAAAGATAATCGTTTAAAAAAAGATTGGACAAATGTGTTTTCTCAAGATATAAAGAACATGTATCTTTCCGTTGATAATAGTGACCACTTAACAACACATATGCTAAATTCAGATCCACCTAACCACAGTCGTTTACGATCTTTAGTTCAAAAAGCTTTTACACCGAAGATGATTGCACAATTAGACAAAAGAATTGAGAGAATAGCGGATGATTTGATAAGTGATATAGAGCGAAAAGGTACATTAAATCTTGTGGATGATTATTCATTTCCATTACCGATTATTGTAATAAGTGAGATGCTCGGTATTCCAAAAGAAGATCAAGCGAAATTTAGAATTTGGTCTCATGCTGTTATTGCATCACCAGAAACACCTGAAGAAATAAAAGAGACCGAAAAACAACTATCTGAGTTTATTACATATCTTCAATATTTAGTTGATATTAAACGAAAAGAGCCAAAAGAAGACTTAGTGAGTGCTTTAATACTTGCAGAGAGTGAAGGGCATAAACTTAGCGCTCGGGAACTATATTCAATGATAATGCTATTAATTGTAGCAGGACACGAGACGACAGTGAATTTAATTACAAATACGGTATTAGCACTTCTTGAAAATCCAAATCAATTACAGTTATTAAAAGATAATCCAAAACTAATTGATTCGGCTATTGAGGAAGGATTGCGTTATTATTCTCCAGTTGAGGTTACAACTGCAAGATGGGCAGCGGAACCTTTTCAAATTCACGACCGAACAATCGAAAAAGGAGATATGGTTGTCATTGCCTTAGCTTCTGCAAATCGTGATGAAACTGTATTTGAAAACCCAGAAGTATTCGATATTACTCGGGAAAATAATCGTCATATTGCCTTTGGTCATGGTAGCCATTTCTGTTTAGGCGCTCCACTTGCGAGGTTAGAAGCAAAGATTGCTATTACTACTTTGTTTAATCGAATGCCTGAACTACAAATAAAAGGGAATCGTGAAGAAATTAAATGGCAAGGTAACTATTTAATGCGTTCTTTAGAGGAATTGCCTTTAACTTTCTAGAATAGTTAAAAGGAGACATGCATACATCGAAAATGATTTACATAGAGTATGTATGTGTTATTTAAATTCGAAACGGAAGGGTGAAAACATCCCAATGATCAACTAATTCTATTTGTAAGAGATCTTCGTTAAAAAACGAAATATTCTTCTGAATAGGGTTAGTCTGTACATTTATAGAAAAGGGATGTATTTCGCTCTGCGAATATATAGTCTTTTTATATGATTTGTGCTGCCTCCTGTTCAGAACATGAAATAGGAGGCTTTTTTATGTCGACAAATGTAGTAACGAAACAAAACAATGGGGTATCACAAGTATTAAAAAATCGGTTTGTTCAAGGGATTTTAGCATCAGCATTATTTTTACAAATAGGAATATGGGTTCGAAACTTTGCGGTATTACTATATGTAATGGAAATGACAAAAGGTGATGCTTTTGCTATTTCGATGATTTCAGTTGCTGAATTCGCTCCAATTTTTATTTTTTCATTTATTGGCGGTACTTTTGCTGATAGGTGGAAGCCAAAGAAGACAATGATATGGTGTGAAACGTTAAGTTCCATTTCAGTATTCGCTGTATTAATTACGCTTATGTTTGGAACGTGGAAAATTGTGTTTTTTGTGACACTCATCTCTGCAATCCTTTCACAGTTTTCACAACCATCTGGAATGAAGTTGTTTAAACAACATTTATCAACGGAACAAATTCAATTAGCAATGTCTATATATCAAACGATATTTGCAATATTTATGGTATTAGGACCAATACTAGGGACATTTATCTTTCATAGTTTTGGAATTTATATTTCAATCATCATAACAGGTATTTCGTTTTTACTTGCGGCAGTTGTATTGTTATTCCTTCCGAAAGATCTTGAAAACGACGTAGAAAAGAAGGATATCACTCTGTTGCAGGAGATGAAGGATGGCATTAAGTATGTCAAAAAGAAAAAAGCATTAACTTTGCTAGGGCTTTGTTTTATGGCTGCAGGACTAGGTATAGGATTAATTCAGCCATTAGGTATATTTATTGTGACTGAGCAGTTAGGATTATCAAAAGAGAGTTTACAGTGGCTACTAACAGTAAATGGTGCGGGAATGATTGTTGGCGGAGCATTAGCAATGGTATTTGCGAAAAACGTTGCTCCGCAAAAGATGTTAATTATCGGTATGCTTGGTCAAGCAATTGGTATTGGCATTATAGGATATTCTACAAATTTATGGGTGACACTTACAGCGCAGCTTTTTAGTGGTTTAGCTCTTCCTTGTATCCAAATTGGTATTAATACGCTTATTATTCAAAATAGCGATACCGATTTTATAGGTCGTGTAAATGGTATTTTAAGTCCGCTTTTTACCGGTTCAATGGTAGTAACGATGAGTATAGCTGGCTCATTAAAAGAGATGTTTTCATTAAGTATGATGTATGAAGGGACGGCTTTACTTTTTATAATTGGATTATTGTTTATTTTACCTATATACAATTTAAAGCCAGTAATAGCGGTAGAAAGTGAAATAAGTGGTAAAGGAAGTGCTATACAAAATGAATCCTAATCCAAATGTTAAATACCCTATTGAAGGCAATCAAA
>NZ_JBNLYE010000316.1:0-4688 GCF_050172095.1 Bacillus sp. GMs2/2 | reverse complement strand
ACTTTGTGAAGCATTATATAATTTTTATAAAAAAGTTTAATCAAAACTCACTTAGAATTTTCATTTGAAAGAATAAAGCATCGGATCTTTCTCCCAAATTAACATTAGTCGAACTTAAATCCTTTTAGGGCTTCTGCCAGTGCATTATTTATAGGTTCTTCTTTATCCTGCTGCTTTAAATATTTCTGAACCGTACGTTTATCGACTTTACCACGAGATTCTTTCTTACGTCTTGCTTCAAAAGCTGATAGCTTTTCACGATATCCGCATTTACATACAAAGATTTGCCCCGCCCCTTCACCACGAAGTTCTAGTTTCTTCTTACATTGTGGACAGCGTGCATTGGTTACTCGTGATATATTTTTACGGTGACCACATTCACGATCTTGGCAAACAAGCATTTTTCCTTTTTTACCATTCACCTCAAGCATAGGTTTACCACAGTCAGGGCATGACTTTGTAGAGATGTTTTCATGTTTGTATTTTTTGTCACTTGATTTAATTTCCTTCACGATTTCTTTAGCATGCTGTTTCATTTCATTAATAAAGGCATCTTTTTTCAGTTTTCCTTTTGCAATTAGTTCAAGTTTTTGTTCCCACTCTGCTGTCGTAGCTGGTGAACGTAATTCTTCTGGAACTAATTCTAACAGTTGACGACCTTTTGCTGTGATGTAAATATCCTTGCCACCACGTTTTTCGATTAGGAATGAATTAAATAGTTTATCAATAATATCTGCACGTGTCGCTACAGTACCTAATCCACCAGTCGATTTTAATGTATCAGCAAGTTGTTTATTTTGCGTATCCATATATTTTGTAGGATTCTCCATTGCTGAAAGTAAAGTCGCTTCGTTAAAGCGTGCAGGTGGCTTTGTTTGACCTGATGTTTGCATAATTAACTTTACAGCTAATGTATCGCCTTTTTCAATGCGAGGTAAAAGTTGCTCTTTTACGTCATCAATTACATCATCATCTTCAAAGCGATTTTCATATACTTCTTTCCAACCAGCATGTAAAATTGTTTTTCCGCGTGCAATGAACGTTTCATTACCGACTTTTGTACGCAACGTTAGTTGCTCGTATTCGAATGCTGGGAATAAGACTGCTAAGAAGCGTTTTACAACTAGATCATAAATTTTACGTTCTTTATCTGTGAAAGCTGAGAAGTTTACATAGCTTTCTGTTGGAATAATTGCGTGATGATCGCTTACTTTACTATCATCAACAAATGATTTATTAGATTTTATCGGTTTATTTAAAATTTTATGTGCTAAAGGACGGTATTCTCCAACTCCACACGCCTTCAGACGTTCTGGAAGTGTCCCGACGATATCTGATGAAATGTAGCGTGAATCTGTACGAGGATACGTTAACACTTTATGCTGTTCATACAACTTCTGCATAATGTTTAATGTTTCTTTAGCAGAGTAACCGAACTTCTTATTTGCATCACGTTGTAGCTCAGTTAAATCATAAAGACCAGGAGAGAATAACTTCTTCTGCTTTTTATCAATCTCCACAACAGTAGCATTTTGCTTATCTAAGCTCTTTACGATACTATCAATTTTTTCTTTATTAAAGCTTCGATTATTCCCGTTAGTATCTTGCCAAGTTAGTTTGACTGAACCAGTTTGTGCTTCAATGCCATAGTACACTTGTGGTTTGAAGTTTTTAATTTCATCTTCACGTGCAGCTATCATGGCTACAGTAGGCGTCTGAACACGCCCACAATTTAACTGTGCATTATATTTTGTCGTTAAAGCTCTAGTGGCATTTAGTCCGATGTACCAATCTGCTTCAGAACGAGCTACGGCAGCAAAGTATAAGTTTTCGTATGCTTTACCAGGTTTTAAATTATTGAATCCATCTTTGATTGCCTTATCTGTTACGGATGAAATCCATAAACGTTTGATTGGTTTATTTACTTTAGATTTGGCAATAATCCAACGGGCTACTAACTCACCCTCACGCCCCGCATCTGTTGCGATAATAATTTCGTTTACGTCATTACGATTTAACTGTGATTTAACGGAATTAAACTGTTTACCGGATTGTTTAATTACTGATAGTTTTAAACGATCAGGTAGCATTGGTAAATCTTCTAAATTCCATTTTTGATATTTCTTATCATACATTTCTGGATCAGCTAGGGTGACTAGATGTCCTAGTGCCCATGTCACGATATATTTATCGCCCTCTAAAAAGCCGTTCCCTTTTTTATTACATTTCAGTACATTCGCAATATCACGAGCTACTGATGGTTTTTCTGCTAATACTAAGCTTTTTGCCATATTTTCATGCTCCTTCAATATCTTGTACTTTATACTATAACACAGTTCTAATACATGAAATATGGATAAAGGACTAGTTCTATTTTGAAGTCATTATTGTCATTGCTTGTTTAAGGATTTCTACTTCCTGTTTTAAACGTTTATTTTCTTTTTGAATAGCACTGAATTCTTTAAAAGAAATAGCCGATTCATCAGCATATAGTTTTATCCAAGAATAGATTGCGGTGGGTGACACTTTATATTCCTTACCCAGTTCAGTTGTTGCCCTTCCTTCAAGATGTAATTGAACAATTTTCTTTTTAAAACTTTCGTCATATTTCTTACTAGACATAAAAAATCTCCTTCAAAAAATGTTTATTAATATTGTAGCATCACCTCTTTATGATGACTATAGTCGGTCGATTAAATTAGTGGATTTCTTAGTTAATTAACTAAGAGGTGAGCTTATCGAGATATCAAAAGCTTTTGGTACCGTGTTAAGAAAACACAGAAAACTAGCTGGTCTTTCCCAAGAACAATTGGCGTTACAATGCGACCTAGATAGAACTTTTATTGGATTACTAGAACGCGGACAAAGACAGCCTAGCATTACTACGATATTTATTATTTGTGGGGTACTAAAAATAATGCCTCATGAATTGATTAAAGAAGTTGAAAGTTTATGCGTTATTTAAATGATGTATTTCACAAAACACAGAGGGAAATTGAAGAGCGAATATACTATACGAAAGCATGCCTAAATTAAGAGAACCCATGCTAGTGTCGAGTAAGGTTCTCTTAATTATAAGCAAAATATATTTTTTATTTTTCCACTTTATTGGCAAACTATAAATCTAAGTCTTCGATAAGTGTATTTTTTGTCTTCGTTATTGTTACTACATTATCAATTTTATTGTCAGTATTAAGCCCTAGTATAGCCTTATTAGGCTGTTCTTTAAACATATCCTGAAATAGCTGTTCCACTGTAGCAGATCTAGTTTTTCCAGTTGTAATTAAGTTTATTAAACCAAAATCTTTAACGCTTGATAAATTTGCCCATTGAAAAAGAACATTTTGATAGATTTCGTTATTGTCCTTGAGATTTACAATCTCAGCCTTAAGTTCAGCGATTTCTTGTGCCATCTTAGTTTCTTTTTCTTTGAGTTGATTGTAGCGAGTAGATATTTTACGATAGCCATACTCATTTACCTTCAGTTGATTAATAATTTTCTTTTTAGTAGCTGGAGTGTCCTGTGATAATCTGTTTATAACATCATTTGTTGAGATAATTTCAATGTATTGATTATTATTTTCTATTAAAGCGCTTCTCTTTTTATTGATTTCATCAACTAACAATTTCCCTTGACGATCAGGTTTTCTCCAAAAATCTTCACTCAGTTTAAAATCTAATATTCCTTTGTTATATTCTTCTAATGCATAAAGGAAAATTTCTTTATATCTTATAATTTGAATATTTTCCTGATTTCTTAAGAAATCATCAATAATCTTTAGAAGAATATCTTTAGGATATATTTTAGACTTACGCCCTCGACTTTTCATACATTTCAAACCCTTCCTTTAGTTTTGCTAATTGGTATAATGCATCTTTTACTTTCTTAGAACTTTCAATTAACTGATAATTGAATTGCGAATTTTTTTCATCATATACATCATTTTTATGATGTATGAGACCAGTTTTATGAAGTGCTAATAGTTTATCGATGCATAATTTAAGAACAGACTCTTGATTAACAAGGATGTTTTGTAATTTATCATAATGTTTTTGGTAATCATCGAAGGTTATTCTCCAATGTTTACAGAGATAGTGTTCATCTACGGGACAGTCTTGTAAAGGATCTGTACAATAACCGATTTCTAATGGAATTTTAACAACTTCAGAAACTTCCGTAGTGGTATTCATCGCATTTTTGAAAATAATTTCTTTAAAAAATTCGTTTGAAAGGTCACCTAAATGTCTTTTTTGATTCGCTAATAATTTTATTAGGTCTGAATCAACCCAATATTCCAAGTGGTTATGATAAGCCATTTGAGAATAAATAGAATTGTGTCCCCCTAATCTAGCAATCTCACTGGGATGATAACCTTGCAACATTAAATTCAAAAATGCAAAATGGCGAGTATCATTTGGTCTTATTTTCCTATAAATATTGTAAGGTGATTGGATATGTGGCTCCGAGCTGTTCTCTAATAATTTGAGGCCATACTTCCCACAAACAATTTCACTATAAAATTTGTTTAATAAATTCTTGAAATTTGTGTAATTAAAGATTTCTGGTTTTATATTTCGAACTGTACTAGACGTTTGTAATAATGTTTTAGACGGTTTAACAGAATATATTTTTTGTTGATATAATTTGATTGAATTGGCAATTTTATCCGAAATCAAAATTTTGTCGT
>NZ_JBNLYE010000315.1:0-4696 GCF_050172095.1 Bacillus sp. GMs2/2 | reverse complement strand
TGATTGATTTACTGAAAAATTCTATGACAACATTACAAAACAACCTAATTTAATTACTATTATTGAGCGTTACAGCTCTATTCCAAAACTAAAACAAACTTTAAAAACACATATTAAAGAATTATTCAGCGGCCATATGCATGAAGATTTTATTGAACAGCGTGTTAGGATTGCCAAAAGGCATGTACAAATTGGTTTACATCGAAAATGGTATACTGCTGCTTATCAAGAATTATTCCGCTCTATCATGAAGATTTTGCAAACAAAAATAACGACAATCGATGATTTTTCATATTCTATAAATGTCATAAATAAATTATTCACTCTTGAACAAGAACTTGTTCTTGCAGCTTATGAATCTGAATATGAAAGAATGCAAAAAGAGCTTGAGAAAGAAAAAGAATTAACTGCTATGACAATTACGCATATCGCAACAGAACTAGCTGCTGTATCTGAAAAAACAAGCTCTTCTATTCAAAAACTAACCGCCAAATCTGAAACTATTGTAGAGATTGCTAAAACAGGTACATCATTAGCTACAACATCTGAAGAAAAAGCGAATAAAGGGAAAGAACAATTAAACCAGCAAAACAAACGAATGGGATCTATTCAAATGAATATGGAGACGATTATTACAGATACTCATGAACTTCTCAATATTTCTAACAAAATTAATGAAATCATAGATATTGTTAAATCGATTGCGGAGCAAACCAATTTACTCGCACTAAATGCAGCTATCGAATCTGCACGTGCTGGAGAATTTGGGAAGGGGTTTTCTGTTGTTGCTGGTGAAATCCGAAAATTATCAGAGCAAACGAAAGAATCTATATTTAACGTTACAAAGCTCGTCGAAAAAACAAATGAACAAATTACCCGTGTATCGTCTTCCGTGAAACAAATTAGCTCTCTCGTATCGGAAGGAACGGATAGTATGTCGGCAACTGATCGATACTTCCAAGAAATCGTAAAAGATATGTCTAACTCAAAAGAACAGAATAAGAAAATTGAACACGAACTACAAGCTATTTCACAAGTAATGAAAGGAATTCAAGATGATTCCTCACAAATGGCTCTAACAGCCGATAATTTGCAACTAGAATTAAATCGATAAGATGAAATTTAGTAGTCAGGCATACTTTCCATCTGCACTGACTACTAAATTTCATCTTCCATCAAAAAAAGAATCCAGAATGGATTCTTTTTATTTTCTGAAAAATATTTTTTGACAATACACATAACTCATATAAACACCAAAGCTCTGCAAAATAAACAATGCTGGCATAATTACATTGTAATATGCCATATCTAATCGGAAGAGCTTTAACAATACGTAGCCACTAATTAAAAATAAGAACAACATATATCCCTCATTTTGTTGTTTCTTAATAAGGAAGTGTAATAGAGCTATAGTCATAAACAATGTTACGGCTATATATATCAGTTTTTCACATTTGAAAAGAATAGAATTTATCCCTTCATCTGAAAACTGATTTATCATCGGTTCTAAAAGTTTAAATCTTTCTCCCTCAATCTCTTTTAACTTTTGATCAATATGCCCTGTTACACTTTGATTTTTCGATATTTTTTCCTCATGTTGCGTTTTTCCAATTAATACAGATTGAACATACGTCTCATTCGCAATCGTATATTGTGACATTCCCATTGTCTTAATTCCATAATTCACACCAAAATGGGCACTATAAAATAGAATAAGTATCCCTATCATTTTTAGTAACACCTTTTGTTTCGTTGCTGATTGAAATACTTCGATTAATAATACATATACCGTGATAAAAATAGGAAGAAATAATCCCATTGGGAAAATCATATTACTAAATGCAAGTAAAATCGCTGAAAACACCCACATATAAGGATGATCTAATCCTTTATATAAAAGTATGTAACAAGCAAAATAAAATAAAAATATTGCAAGTGACTCAGAAGTTAATACGGAACTCATGAATATATTTGGAATATACAGAGCATAAAAGATAGAAGCAATACGACCGCATTCTTCTCCAAAAACCATTCCCGCAATACGATAAATAAATAACGCTGTTCCTGTGCAAAATAGCACATTAAATAGTTGTAAAGCGAATAATGAATCACCAAATATACGAATAATTACCGACTCATATATAATAAAAGGTAAATGAGTTACAGTCCCTATATTATTACCAATTGCAATCTGCTTTGCAGACTCATACATCACTTTCATATCACCAATTATTGGAGCATCTACAAATAACAGCATACTAAGCCTCACAACTATAGATATACTTATAAGAAAAATAAGAAATTGTTTATCTGTAAAACGATATTGTAGAATTGATGCCACTAACAAAATGAGTATGACGAAAATTGCCAATATGATTGTTACACTTGTTGTACTTCCTCCAAAAAATTGCTTACTTGTCTCAAATGCTGCCCAACAACTATAAACGAAAAATGCGAGCATCGCACCGATTGTAATTTTATTGAAGAAAGATGAAAAATTTGTTTGTATATGATTCATATGTCCATTGCACCTCTATTTCCATTCATAACAAAACGATTCTATCATGAATGGGTACACGGCTGATAGGGAATTTCTATGACAAATATATAGTCATTACTTTTTACTTGCAATGTAAGCGAATCCTCTTTTACACTACATTTTAGATAAAATAAATTTTCTTTCAGTTACATGAATACAAATACAGAAGTTTAAATAATCCTCTTTTGGAATACACTTTACTTCATTAAATATCTAATATGAGTACTAAGCTTACACATATTATTCTGATTGAAAACAGACTATAGGGGCTGAATATATGGAAAAGAAATTCATGCGAGAATCTAAAGCAATTAAGACAACACGTGTTTTTCCTAACGATTTAAATAATCACCAAACACTTTTTGGAGGGAAATTATTAGCAGAGATTGATAGTATTGCTTCAATTGCGGCTGCAAGACATAGTCGTAAACATTGCGTAACAGCATCTATTGATTCAGTTGATTTTTTAACTCCAATTCACCAAGCTGATTCTGTTTGTTATGAAGCATTTGTATGTTATACAGGTAAATCTTCAATGGAAGTTTTCGTAAAAGTAATCGCAGAAAATTTATTAGCAGGCGAGCGTAGAATTGCCGCTACTTGCTTCATTACATTCGTGGCAATAAAAGATGGAAAACCTTCGTCCGTACCACAAGTACTTCCTGAAACTGAGGAAGAACATTGGTTACACACAACCGGTTCAGAACGCGCGGAAAATAGAAAAAAAGGGCGTTTACAAAGCAAAGAAATGGCTGAGGTTTTAACTTTAAATAAACCTTGGAATATTTAATACGATACTCTTCCATATACATGCACAGATTTTTTCTTCCTTGCATGTATTTTTTTATACAAAATATCACCTCTTACCATTTTATTATCAATCTGTTCTCCTAAATCATGCACCAGCTTTTCCTTTATTTTGTTATACTATTAATGGTATATTAAATAAAGTTCGTTTAAAAATAACCATAATATGATTAAGTATATAAGGGATGGTGCGGTAATGACTATTGAAGTACCAATTTCAATACCAAAAACGTTAATTATTATTCCAGCGTATAACGAGGAAGAAGCAATTGCAGATACATTAACAAGATTATTAAAACTAAAACAGCATTTCACAGGATTAAGCATTTGTGTTATTAATGATGGATCACACGATAAAACAGCTCAAATCGTACAAGATTTTCCTGTTCACCTTGTGAATTTACCATATAACCTAGGTATTGGCTCAGCTGTACAAACTGGATATAAATACGCATATGAGAACGGATATGATATTGCGATTCAGTTCGATGCTGATGGACAACATAATCCAGATGATTTATATAAAATTATAAAGCCAATCGCTGAAGATGAATGCGATATGGTGCTAGGGTCACGTTTTACAGAAAAAACAGCATATAAAGGTAGTATTTCCAGAAGAATCGGTATTTTTTATTTTACTGCCCTATTGAAAGTACTAACAAAACAAACATTTATGGATCCAACTTCTGGATATCGTGCTATCAATCGAGAAGTAATTAAAATTTTTGCACACAACTATCCAAAAGACTATCCAGAACCAGAAGTTCTTATTCATTTAAAAAAGAAAAAACTTCGCATTAATGAAATATCTGTAAATATGCAAGAGCGACAAGGTGGACAATCTTCCATCACACCTTTTAAATCTGCATATTACATGATTAAAGTAAGCCTTGCTATATTGATGCAAAAAATCGTGAAAGGTTGATAATAAATGCCTATAATTACCTTTTCATTCATCTTTATTTTATTATTATTATTATTAATTATTAATTCCATTCGCCGTGGAACTTTAGAAACGAAATATGCTGTTTTATGGATTTTTGTTTGTATTGCAATGGCTATTTTAAGTTCTACCGATAAAATTATAAACTGGATTGGAAAACTATTAAAAGTAGAATATCCCCCTTCCATTTTATTCTTATTTGGACTATTATTCTGTTTCATTTTAATTTTTGACCTAACAAGAAAAATTTCTAAACAACATCATCAACTTGTAACATTAACGCAAGATTATGCGTTACTAAAGCAAAAATTAAATGCAACTGAGCCAGACAAAGACTAACCTAATATTTCAAAGCTAATATAAAAAACCTCTTAATTTATTTCAAAAATTAAGAGGTTTTTTATTCT
>NZ_JBNLYE010000314.1:0-4705 GCF_050172095.1 Bacillus sp. GMs2/2 | reverse complement strand
ATAATTAAGGATTATTTTTCACTTTTTTACCAAGCATTACACAAAAACACCCAAGAATTATCAAAGGTTCTCCTTCGTCTGTTTAACCTCCTACAGCACAACGGACGAAAATCTCATCGATATGAGAAAAAGACAGTCTTTGATATTTTGGGTGTTGTGTATGAGTATACCACTTCTACTCATCATGTAGCATAGTAAAAAATTGAAGCCCGTCAGGGTTTATTTGATATGCCCACTTTTATAAAATCTATAAAAGATAATAAAAAGCTATATGGAAAGACCGCATTTTGTATAAAAATATACCTTAAGTTGATGGATGTGGGGTACAGACACATGCCCATTAAGCTAAAAATGGATTTTCTATGAAATTCCATTTTTTTAGTTATGCCACTATTATCGTTTCTGTTTCGTTGTCAGATAAGCTCAAATTTCTTCCTCATCTTAAAGTGGAACAAATTTATTACTTAAATTGTCTATTTAGTACACTTTTTAAATATGAATATATTTCTTAAAGTGGCTTCAATAATTTTAAGTAAATCAACAGGAGAATTGAAAGGCAGGAGAAAGTAGCATGTCAGAAAATTATCGTTCTCGAGAGGAGCGACGACAAGTTAAAAAGAAAAAACAGCCTGCTGCTAAGAAACAAAAAGCAAAAGGTAAAACATCGTTTTTTCGTAAGTTTTTAGTTAGTTGTTTATTACTTGGTATTGTGGGGTTAGTCGCAGGAGTTGCTACCTTTTTCGTTATGATCAAAGATGCTCCAAAACTTGAGAAAGCAAAACTTGTTAATCCGTTATCCTCAAAAATTTATGATAAAGATGGGAAATTGATATATGAATATGGAAAAGAAAAACGAACAAATATTATGTATGATCAGATTCCTAAGTTAGTAGAAAATGCGTTTTTAGCAACAGAAGATGCACGTTTTTACGAGCACAGTGGTGTAGACTATAAAGGTACTGCACGTGCAGCCTTAGTCAGCCTAAAAGGGGATTACGGCTCTCAAGGTGGAAGTACGATTACACAGCAAGTTATTAAAAATTACTTCTTATCGATGGAAAAAACGTCAAAGAGAAAGGCGCAAGAAATATATTTAGCATATAAGCTAGAACAACAGTATTCAAAACATGAAATTTTAGAAATGTATTTAAATAAAGTTTACTTAGGTAACCGTTCATACGGAATCGCAACAGCAGTCCAAAATTACTATGGTAAGGAATTAAAAGATTTAACACTACCAGAGGTTGCAATGCTTGCTGGTTTAATGAAAGCTCCTAATAACTATGATCCAACGAAAGAACAAAATATCAAAAAAGCAACAGAAAGAAGAAATGTTGTACTTAAATTAATGAATCGACATGGTTATATTACAAAAAAAGAAATGGAAGAAGCATCAAAAGTTCCAGTAACAGAAGGACTTAAGAAAGCAACTGAACAAAAAGAAATGCCATATCCTGCTTTTATGGATGCGGTTGTGAAAGAAGTTGAAAAAGAATTGCCAGATGCTAATATTGGATCTGACGGTTTAGAAATTTATACTACATTAGATCAAAAGGCACAGGATTTTGCGGACAAGCTTTTAAATAAAGATATTATTAATTATCCAAATGAGAAATTCCAAGGGGCTTTCACATTTATGGATACGAAAACAGGAGAAGTACGTGCAATTGGTAGTGGACGTGGTGAAAATAAAGCTGTTTTTAAAGGACATAATATTGCAATTGAATTAAATCGCTCAGCAGGTTCAACGATGAAACCAATTTTTGATTACGCTCCCGCAATTGAATATTTAAAATGGGCTACTTACCATCAAATTGATGACTCTCCATTTAAGTACTCAACGGGACAAGAAGTTAGAAATGCTGATAGAAAGCATTTAGGACTAATTACAATGCGTGATGCATTGAAGACGTCCCGAAATATCCCGGCAATAAAAACTGCAAAAGAAGTAGGAATTAATAGATCAAAAGGTTTCTCTGAAAAGCTAGGTATTACATTTAATGTAGCACCGACCGAATCAACAGCGATTGGTACAAATGAAGCGTCACCGACTGAAATTGCAGGTGCTTATGCGGCATTTGGTAATGATGGTAAGTATACGAGGCCACATTTTGTTAAGAAAGTCATTTATTCAGATGGTAAATTAAAAAGTTTTGAGCAAAAGCCAAAAAGAGTTATGAAGGATTCTACAGCATATATGATTACTGATATGCTTCGTACTTTTGTTTCATCTGGATTAGGTACAACAGCTAATATAGGTTCTTTAGATATAGCGGGTAAAACAGGTACAACAAACTATTCTTTAGAACAAATAGCACAATATAATCTACCAGAAAGTGCAACTCGTGATAGTTGGTTTGCTGGTTATACACCACAATATACGATGGCAGTATGGACCGGATATACAAAGGATAGTAAAGATGATTATATTAGTAGTAAAAATACGAAAATAGCTCAATTGATTTTTAAAGAAATGATGAGTAAGTTTGCTACAGATAAGTCACAATTTAAAATGCCGAACAGTGTAGTTCAAGAAGGTAGCGAATTACGTATTAAAGGTGAGAAGCGTGATTCTTCTCCAAATACGAAAATAGAAAATACGACTGAACAGCCGAGTGAAAATAAGCAAAAAGAAAAGCAAAAGAAACAAGAAGAATTAAAGAAACAAGAAGAGAAAAAGCAAAGTGAACCAAAAAGTGGTAGTGACCAAGGAAATACAACACCACCAAACAATGGTAATGGCCAAGGAAATACAACACCACCAAACAATGGTAATGGCCAAGGAAATACAACGCCGTCAAAAAGTGGTAGTGACCAGGGAGATAAAACACCACCAAACAACGGTAATGGCCAAGGAAATACAACGCCGCCAAAAAGTGGTAGTGACCAAGGGAATAAAACACCACCAAACAATGGTAATAGCCAAGGAAATACAACGCCGCCAAAAAGTGGTAGTGACCAGGGAGATAAAACACCACCAAACAATGGTAATGGCCAAGGAAATACAACGCCGCCAAAAAGTGGCAGTGACCAAGGGAATAAAACAACACCAAACAATGAGGATGACCATGGAACGCTACCGTCACCAAGTAATGATGGGAATACAGGAGAGGCTCCAGCTAATAATGGATAATATGTAATTATACAATTAAAAAACGCAATCCTTTTTGTAGAAATATACAGAAAGGATTGCGTTTTTATGACGCTATCGATTCAATATGAGTTTCATTTATTCGCTAAAGAACTCCAGCGATACCTATCTCTAAGTATCCTTCAAAAGCAAAAGTTTCATAAAACATAAAAGTAAATATGACACAAGAGATTTGGCCGATTTATGCGTTTGGATTAGTCTACACATAGCATTTCTTCGAGAAATTTTTACTTCTCTTCTCACACAAAAACTCTGTTCAAATCACTCACTTTCTGCACATATAATCTCTATTTTCAATCGTATACGTATTCTAGATGCAAGAGTGTTTCAACTACCTGGTCAATTCGCCATCGACTATCAAGGTTTAGGTGGAAGTAGTAATGAGGCAGGCATGAAAATTCAATTGGAATATGATTTATTTAGCAGTCAAGTCATTAACGTGCAGCTTGGACCAGGAAAGAATAATGATAAAACATATGATACCATCTGTCTTGAAACCATAGAAGCAGGCGATTTGTGTTTACGTGATCTCGGTTACTTCGATTTAGTAGACTTACAAACCATTCAGGATAAAAAGGTTTACTATATCTCACGGTTGAAGTTGAATACACGCATTTATATCAAGAACCCTGACCCAGAATACTTCAATAATGGTACGTTAAAAAGTAAAAAGAATACATCCAGCTTGATATGACACAAATGATGTAGGATCTAATCCCTGGTGAAACGATAGAAATCCACGAGGCATATATTGGCCAAAATCAGAAGCTTCCAACACGTGGCATTATCCATCATTTAACCGATGATTAAACGCAAACACGACTGAAAAACCAAGCGATACGTGAAAAGAAAAAAGGCATTGTCATGAAGATAAAAGTAAACGTTTAATGGGGTAGCGTCAGGAAAATGCGGATTTACAACGTTAAGGAAATTTCAATATTAAAAAGCCTAATTTCTCAATTTAATGTGAAGAAATTAGGCTTTTTTTATTACTCAATTAAAGCTCCCTATTGTTGAATAATGTTCAATTTCAAACAAATAAAGCCATTAATATTAAATCTTGATAGCCGCCATCCAATTTTACACCCTTTGCTTTTCTACCCTCTTCAAAAAAGCCAAGATTCTTATATAACTGGATTGCACCTAGATTATCTTCCATTACCTCAAGACAGACTTTCTCAATCTTACTGTTATTTTTAGCCCAATTGATTAACGTTTCTAGAAGAGCTCTTCCAATACCATAATTTCGATATTCAGGTAGTATGTTCATCGCAAAAGCCCCTTGATGACTAATTTTTTCTTTGTTTCCGTTCTTAAAATCTATTGCACCGACTAACTTACCATCAAATTCGGCAATAAACTGTACATAATTTGGATTTTCATGATAAGTTTTTAACGTTTTTTGAATAACATCAACACTCACCTTTTTTATATCCTCAACCGTACTTAGCATATATGGAGCGTTTATTAAAGCTTTTGAAGCAGAATCTAGCATTCTTTCCGCATCCTGTTCTTTAGCTTCTCTAATTATTATTGTTTTTCCATCCTTAGATT
>NZ_JBNLYE010000313.1:0-4714 GCF_050172095.1 Bacillus sp. GMs2/2 | reverse complement strand
GAAGTAACTACTTTATTACAAAACCATCAATATGAAGAAGTGAAAAATGAACTAGTTACAGTTGCAAAGAAAGTTGAAAAATCTGGGGCTGAATGTTTATTAATGTGTTCAAATACCGTACATCTATTTGCCGAGGAAGTAGAACAAGCAATATCTATCCCGCTTCTTCACATTGGTGATGTAAGTGCTAAAGAAATGGTAGAACAGAGTATAAAACGTATCGGACTATTAGGAACAAAACAAACGATGGAGCAAGATTTCTATAAATCACGATTAGCGAAATATAACATTGAGACAATTATCCCAAATGAAGAGGAAAGAACCTTTATCCACCATGTCATATTAGATGAATTAAGTAGAGGGATCATTTCAGAAACATCTAAAGAAAAGTTATTACAAATTACAAAATCATTAATTCAAAACGGCGCTGAAGGTATATTATTAGGCTGTACTGAAATACCTTTACTTATCTCCCAAAATGATCTTACTGTTCCCGTTTTTGATACTGCTTTTTTACACGCAAATACTGCTGTGCAATTTGCTGGATAAGAATATACAAGCATAAAGGTGAGAACCTCTATGCTTGTATACAGTTACGACTATTTATCCCGCTATTTATGGGTAGTAAAATCCCTACCGATTAAAGTTTTACTTTATTTAAAAGAGATTCAATAACTGCAATTGCTTCTTTTGAACCACCACATTCTAAAAAGCTATCATTAAGTTTTCTTATACCATGTTTATACTTTTCATTTGAAAGAACATCTGTTACGGCCTCTTTTAAAGTGTGCACATTAACATGTTCTTTCAATAGTCTATGTGCCGCTTCAAGCTCAGTTAATCTTTGCGCTATCATTGGCTGGTCTTTATCATGCGGTATTATTACAAATGGGACATTATAATGAATGGCATCGTGTACGCTATTCATACCGCCATGTGTAATAAAAACATCTGCTTCATTTAATATTTCTGATTGAGGTACGTATGGAGCAATTATAAAATTATCTGGTGCTTTCTTAATTTTAGAAATATCATTTCTATCACCAATTGCCATTACAACTATCCCATCAAAATCTGAAAAAGTATCAATACAAGTATTAAAGAATGGTTCGAGTCCTTCAAGCAGTGTTCCCATTGAAATATAAATAACTTTCTTTTCTTTAAGTGATTCCAGTGGAAACTTTATATTTGTTGTACGCTCTGAAATACTCGGTCCAATAAAAATGTTATTTTCTCCGAACGATTCGTTATTAGGTTGGAAATAGCGACTTGTGTATACGAGACAAACATCACCCTTATTATTCATAAATTGAAGATTATTCTTTGGTTTTACTCCAAATTTATGTTTCATCTGATTTAGTAATTTTTCAGAGATTTCCTCTGGTTGGAATGGCATATCTGCATTTGGATGAAAAGGTAATGTCTTCAAAAATTCTGGCGGAATTAAAAATATAGGTGAGGACACTACACCTGGAACTTGTAAATACTCCTTTACTAACTCTCCTGCGCCAAATATATCATAAATTACGAAATCAAAATTTATACTTTCACATAATTGTTTCGTAATTTCTAATATATATAAAGAAGTTTGAACATGCACATGAAAGAAAGCATTTAACCCAGATGAGGTTTCAGCATCAATAGAAATCTCTTTTAATAGATCCGGATGAATATGTACAGTAGCTCCTAAATCTTCAATTCTATCCTTAAAGTTTGCCGTTGTAATATAATGTACGTTATCCCCTCGTTTAGTAAAAGCTTTTACTAAATTTAATGTAGGGTTTACATGTCCCTCTGCTGGAAAATTAACCACTAAAATATTTAGCACTTATTCCTCACTCCTTACATTGCATTGTTTTAATTAAGCATACTGTTATTTGTACAAGTAATCTTCCCCTAATAGTCCTAATATGCTTGCTACATTATATTGATAAATAATTTTCAGTCATCAACATAAAAAAAGCATCTACCTATGTAGATGCCTAACCGTGATAAGGAGTGTTCTGTGAGGTTAGAACAAGCTTTTCTGCTTGTCCTATGCTATTAATATATGATTGATTTTATAAAACGTGAATAGTTAATAGAATTATTTTATCCATTTTATATGATCAAATGGATAAAATACCATTTCTACTTTACCTATTATATTTGACTCATCAATAAGTCCAAGTGTATTCCTACTATCTTTACTATGATTACGATTATCACCTAACACAAATAATTTATGCGTAGGAACTTTTATTTCTCTAAAATTTGAAAAACGATTGGATACTTGTGACATATCTAAATGTATATACGACTCATCACGCTTTTTACCGTTAATAAATACCTTATCCTTTTTTAGTTGTATATTATCCCCCGATAATCCAATAATTCGTTTCACATAGTAAGTAGGCTCGTCTTCTTTTTTTATAATGACAACATCTCCATGATGAAAAGACGATAAACAGACGTTTACCTTATTAACAAGTATATAATCTTTTTCATTCAAAGTAGGTTGCATCGAAATTCCTTCTACCATACAAAATAAAAAGGACTTATTAATAAAAATAACCCCTATTATAATTAATATGTAGCTACATATGTTCCTCGAATATTTTAGAATAAACAGCTTCATATATACCTCATTTCTAATCTATTCCCAGATAAAAACGCCTCTAGTTCACAGGAATGCTAGAGACGTTTCGTACATTTTAATTCTCTTTAGAGGCATCTGTTTTTGGCGCTTCACCAGTTAACCGCTTATTTTTCAAATCAAAATAAGCATCTAAAACTTCTTTTCCAATATCGGAGTTAATGCCCGATTTATCATTTTCAACCCACGGTACTACAACAGAAAATGCTACTTCTGGATCATCATATGGCGCATATCCAGCTAATGTTAAGTTATAACATTCTCTACGATCGCCTTTCGCATTTCGCCCAATTGCATTTTCTCCACCATATACAGTTTGTGCGGTCCCTGTTTTACCAGCTGGTTTATATGGTGCTTTTTGGAACGCTCTTACTCCTGTTCCATCTCCTTCTTGAAATACTTTTCTAAATCCTTCTTTTACTTGATTAATATATTCTTGTTTCATATCGATTCTATTTAAAACAACGGGTTCTATTGATTGTACTACTTTACCAACCTCATCTTTTTGAACGGTTTGTTCTCTAATCTCTTGAACAATTTGTGGTTTCATTCGATATCCTCCATTTGCGATAGTCGAAATATATTGTGCAAGCTGAAGTGGTGTATACGTATCATATTGCCCAATAGAATAATCTAATAAGAAACCAGGCTGATTATCTTTTTTTCCAATTTGCCCTGCAGTTTCATTTGGTAAATCAATACCAGTTTGTACACCTAGTCCAAATTGCCTGAAATAATACCTCATTTTATCAAAATATTCTTGTTTAATATCTAGTGAACTATTTTTTACATAATCCACGCCAGCAATTTTTAATGCTATATTAAACATATAAACGTTTGAAGAAACTTGTAACGCTCTTAGATCGTCTATATCACCAAAATTTTTCCAAGACTTCTTTTCCTTAGTTCCTTTAAACTTCATAGGTGCATCATAAAAATGTGTTCCAGGAGTTATTGCATTTGTTTCAAACCCTGTTAACACTGTCGCACCTTTAACCGTTGATCCAAGCTCATATGAACTTGTCAGCGTGCCTAAAGCATAATCTTCTACTTCCATTTTCCCGTCTTTTTCTACAAGCCTTTTCCCAGCCATTGATAATACTTGGCCATTTTTAGGATTCATCATCACTACGAAAGCACGGTCTAACATTGATTCTGATCCTTTATATTGTTTTAATATTTTTTCTATGCTCTCCTCTACTTTTTTTTGCAATTCCATATCTATTGTTAAAGTTAAATTTTTACCGCTTTTTCCTTCCGAAACCGTTTCCGTTCTAATAGTATTTCCTTGTTTATTAGCAATGCTTCTTACTTCTTTTTTTGTACCATGAAGTACATCTTCGTATTGCTGTTCGATATAACTTTTGCCGACCCTATCATTTCGGCTATAATCACGCACTAAATAATAATCTAATCGTTCACGGGGCAATCCTTCATCAGCATTTGAAACGTTACCAAGGACAGAACGGAATAATCCATCATTTACATAGATTCTCTCCCAATCAACTGATGCGTCTACTCCTGGAAGGTTCGCTAAATTTTCACTAATCACCGCATATTCCTGTTCACTAACGTCCTTTTTAATAATTTGAGGTGCCATTTGAAAACCTGAGGTCATTTTACTTTTAATAGCTAACACTTCTATATCTTTAGCCGTTAGTTCTTGAAGATTTTTATCTGTAACGCGTTTCCTTTTTAAATGTTCTATTTTTTTGTCTAGCTCTTTTCCGGTAATATCCTTATCTCGGAACTTATCTATTTCTTTTTTTGATACTAAGTCTTGAGCCAGTTCTGGATTCAATTGCATCCAAAAGTCTTTCTTATCAGTCTCAGTTAACTTATCTATATCTTCTTGTGGCATTTCAATAATATCTGCAAGTTGTCTTGCTGATTTTAATATTTCTTCTTGTTTTACACCTTTCACCTTTGTATATGTAATCGTACGTAAAGACTTATTATCAACTACTGGATTTCCTTCACGATCAAATATTTTCCCACGTGGTACAGAAAGGCCCACGGTTGCATTTTCTCTCTTCTCTAATTCATTTTTATATGTTTCTCCATCAAAAATTTGCACTT
>NZ_JBNLYE010000312.1:0-4738 GCF_050172095.1 Bacillus sp. GMs2/2 | reverse complement strand
ATAACATCTCTGATATAAAACATTTAATCAAATCAAAAAAACTAAAACAGTCCTGTATAAGTAAAGATTTTAAACGTATTTCGTGAAAGAGAAGGTACTACCTCCTTAGTAGTACCTTCTTCACATACTATTATTTAATTACTCCATCTAAGTGATCTTTCAAGTTCAATAAAAACTTCTCTATATCCGGATTCTTCACCACATCATAACAAGCAAAACTCTTTAACGGACTCATACCGAGAAACTTTTGCACGCGATGTAAATGACTAAGCGCTGATTCTAAACTTTCTCCTTCAAAGAACTTTGTCTTATCTCCAAATGCTTTTTCAGGTGCATTCCAAGTTGTAGAGAACATATACTCTTTCTCTTTTAATAAACCACCTGTTCCATATTCATCTGCACCTTTAAAGAACAAACCGTATTCATATACTTCATCCATATACGTTTTAAATAAGCCTGGAACACTAAACCAGTAAATTGGTGTTTGATAAATCACAACATCAGCCCATAAAAACTTATCTTGTTCTTCTTTAATATTGTAACCATCTTGAATCGTTGTTGTTTTCACATGATGATTCTCGCCTAATACAGTAACCATATAATCTACTAACGTTTTATTTAATCGTCCTTCCTTTGTACCGTATTTTTCATGTCCATTTATAATAAATATATTTTTCATCGTTTTTCTCTCCCCTATATGATCTACTCTTCAGCTATTAAGCCAAGTTGCTGCTGTAGTGTAAGATTATCTTCTAAATGCCAATCGTCTGTTATCTTTCCGTCTTTCACATGTAAAATATCAATTGCAAAAAAATTAATTTTCTTACCATTATGCGTTCCTGTAAAAGAAAGACGGGCCGTTACTTTATCACCAACAACTAATAAGTCTTCAATCTCGCAATGTATATCAGGCACAACTTTACGAAAATTTTGCGCTGCAAACTTTAATCCTTCAATGCCTTGTGGTCGCCCTTTCGGCAATGTATTATCGAAGAAATCTTTAGTAACAATCTGCGGAATAAGTTCCTCCTTACCTGTATCCCAAAATGCATAAAAACGCTGCGCCGCATGAACCATTTCTGTCGCTTCTTTTTTACTTAGTGAGGGATCAATTGTCATTGCTTTTGGCTTTGGCATTTCTTTTAATAACTGAACTTCAGTTTTTTGTTCCACACCACATGCTACAAGCACAATACAAATAACAAACAAACTAAGAAATCCAAGTAACTTTTTTGTCCCCATGGAAATCACCACCTCCTTATATAAATCCTTTTTGTTTCGTATTGCTATTGTATATGCACTAACTTTCTTTATGGAAGTAGTGATATTTTTTTCATATAGTTACCAAAAGTATAGTTTTGTGATACTATAAAGCAAATTCATCTAAAAAAATTTTATGGAGGCTAGTTCCATGAGCAATATAGATCCAGTTGAATTAACGAAAGGTTTACCGGGCATACCTTGTCCTATCGCTAAAACACTTGATGTAATTAGTACAAAATGGACATTTTTAATCATTCGTGATCTTCTTATCGAAGGAACATTACGCTTTAGTGATTTACAAAAATCAATGGATGGGATTAGTCCAAAAACATTATCGCTTCGACTAAAGGAATTAGAATCTCAAGGCATTATAACGAGAAAAGTATATCCAGAAGTTCCGCCTCGTGTAGAGTACACATTAACGGATAAAGGAAAGCAATTAGAGGGGATTTTTATTGAATTAAAACGGTTTGGATTAAGCTTATAAAACAAAAAAGCCTTACCGTTAAAGTGAAGTGAACCCGAATAGTGGTACATGAAAAAATAAGAGTTCATTACCCCGAAGAAGTAAAGTGGAAAGTGATTGAAATGAAAAAGGATGGGTATTCCAATTGGACCATTATAGAGAAACTCGGAATTAAAAATGTTTCCCAAATTAAGATATAGATGAAATGGTATCGTACAGATCAAACGTATCAGTTTCAACAACCTGTAGGAAAACAATATTCTTATGGAAAAAGACCAAAAGAGCTCAGTGAATTAGAATAGCTACGTATAGAAAATAAACACCTAAAAACAAAATTACTTGTATGGGGAAATTATCTAGAAATCGAAAGGGGCTGAAATCAGAAACTGTAGTTACTTTATGGAAAAATTTAAAAACAAAAATAACAGTAAAAGAATTGCGTAACGTATTAGAATTACCCCGTTCCATATTTTATCGCTCATTACAACGAACGGAAGATCTGAAAGATGATATAGGGGTACAGACACATCGCCATCAAGCTAACAGAACAGATTGTCCCTAAACGAAAATTTTGTAGCTTTTTTAGCACGGAAGTTCATTATTATCGTTTTTTATGTTTCTTAACTTGATAGAGGTGTGGTGGATCCCTTTTTTAGAAGTAAATACTTCTAACACCTTGTAGTATTTGAAGATCAATTTTATCTGCTTTTGTCCTTTGAATTATAAAATCTAATCCATTTTTAGTATTGTCCGCATATTTAGGCATTGCTTCAAGTGTATCTGTCAATGGTTTGGTGAAATCGTCCCAGTGTATTGGAATAACAAGCTTCGGTTGTACTTTTCGTACAGCTTGCTCGTAATACATATTTTGGAAATTACTTTCCCGCTTTCCTAATCCCCCTATTCCTAAAAACAGGACATCAGCTCGAATATCATCTAATACACCTTCTATATAGTTAGCACTTGGTTTAACAAGGAAAGTTTTATTATTATACGTAATCAAGTAATCATATGAAGAGTCTTCATGATAATCTAGTGCTTTAGTTGGTTGTTTAAGTGGCTTTTTTATTTTTTCTCCCTCATCAAAGGTTGGTGAATGTTTCGATGGAAGGACAGTAACAGTAAAATCACCAAACTTCATAGCCTTATTTACTTCATATACAGACATCTGGTTCTTATTTATATCACCACCAATACCTATATTAATTGCTGACTCTGAACCATATACATGTGTTCCAGTTCGTTTAGCTATGTAAGCTAAATCAAACGCATGATCATAATGTGTATGTGCAATAAACAATCCCTTAAGTTTATTATTATCAGCCCCTATTTGATTAAAAATTTTATCTACAGTATCTTCGTCTGTTTTTATATTGCTGAACAACATTTTTAGTAAGGATGGCCTAGAAATAAAACCATCAATCATTAATTGTGTATTTCCATCATCAAATAGTAAAGATGATGTTCCTAAAAATGTGACCTTTACCTCACCTTGATTCAATACTTTTTGTGTTGTTTTTGGAGCATAATACTCCTTGTATTGTTGAATATCTGCTGAAGGTGTTAAAAACTTGTAATAAACGAAAATAGAAGTGATTATTACTAGTACTGGTAATCCTATAAAAAACACCTTTAATTTTTTTCTTAATGTGTATTTCAAAAAACATTCTCCTTTCTAGACAAAAGATATTATTATTTGACTGTGCTAAATCCTCCTACTTGAGGTTACCACAAAGTATCTATAAAATTTAAAAAACACCATCCTTTCCTATGATTCTACAGAAAGAATAGCGTATTTTTTCATTTTAGGAGGAATTTTGTTTTGTTAGCTTGATAGCGATGTGGCGGTACCCCATATAGAAAAAACCGATTCCCTACACGTTAAGGATATCGGCTTTTGTTCATTCCATTATTCTTTAGAACTTGATAGGTTGTATTTCCTAATTTTATTACGCAATATCAAAAGAATTTATTATTTATACACAATTCTAAAATACGAATTAACAGTTAATATATAATATCCAAAATAGATTATGCAATATGCAATAGAACTAATGGAAATAGGAATCATAATACTGTATATAGGCATGTTGTTTATTATTGGTAAAGCAAATAAGCTATGAGTAAGTCCGACTATTATAGGTGAAATAAAACTAAAGCTAACTTGGTTAGAAATTGACTTTCTTACTTCTTTTTTCGTAACACCTACCTTACGAAGAACCTCATAGTATTTCTGATTAGCATGTGCTTCAGATAGTTGTTTATAATAAATAATAGAACCCGTTGCTAGTACAAATATAATTCCTAAAAAGCTTCCAATAAATAATGTAACTCCATACAGTTGCATAAAATCTTCATTTGTTTCAGATTGCCCTACATAATATCCTGATACAACTGTACTAACAGCCGTTAAAGCTGTGGCACTTAAGATAGCAATAGTCGCAAGTAATTTGGCATTTCCTTTTACTCGATATAACAACTGTGAAATATTTAGTATATTCATACCGTTAAAATAGATATTGCTCTTACTTTTAATTTTCTTTAATACAATAACTGTATAAGACGTGAATAGACAGTAGGTTGCAAGAACAATCGCAATCAAAATACATAACGGGATTATTTTAGGATCCATTAGCGGACGCATAGGGTCCTCAGGGTTCTGCACAAATTTTACGACTTCGCGAAAAAAGAATGCTAAAACATAACCAAAGCCAATTAAAATAAGACCTATATATGCCAAATATTTAGATCCTTTTGGCATACTCTCTCCTTTATGATTCGCTTGGAACATTTCAATTAATGGAAATTGATAAATTAAGCGCGAGTTTTTCCAAGCTGTATATAATAGAATCGATAAAAAAACAATAATTGTGTCTATTATGGCCTTTATAGATAACTCGAACGTAATTGGCACATTTAATTTCATCAAACTCATTAGAAGTTCTAAAAATAACTTAAAACTTATACTGCCAATCAATATCCCAACTATTAAAGCTACGCCCCCCATTA
>NZ_JBNLYE010000311.1:0-4740 GCF_050172095.1 Bacillus sp. GMs2/2 | reverse complement strand
AAATGGACAAATAAGGGGAAAAGAAAATGAAGACTATAAACGTATTTCATTACGACGCATTTACGAATAAACCAAATAAGGGAAATCCAGCAGGTATTGTATTAGAAGCAGATGGATTAACGGAAGAGGAAATGCAAATTATTGCTGAAAAAGTTGGATATAACGAAACAACTTTTGTTCTTTCCTCAGAAGTAGGAGATATAAGAATGCGCTATTTTACACCTGGTTTTGAAATGGAGTTATGTGGTCATGGGACAGTAGGGACGATATATGCCTTGCGCGAAAAAGGTTTATTAGAAGAGAAAAGTAACCTTATGATTGAAACGAAGGCTGGGATTTTACCGATACAAATAGGTGTAAATGAAAATGGAGAAACCTTTATTAAAATGAGACAGGCAGCACCTCAGTTTAAAGAATTTACAGGTTCAGCAGAAGAATTAGCTCATAGTATCGGTTTAGAAATAAATGATTTAGATGTAAGTTTACCGATTGTATATGGAAGTACTGGTAATTGGACTGTAATTGTACCGATTAAAAATCTTAATGCATGTGAGAGAATGAAACCTAATAATGCTGCATTTCCATCAGTATTAAAAGAAATACCTAATGCTTCTATTCACCCAATTTGTCTAGAAACTTATGATGAAATAGCACAAATGCACGGCCGTCATTTTTCATCAGCTTACGCTGGGACGATTGAAGATCCAGTGACAGGAACAGCTTCAGGTGTAATGGGAGCGTATTATGCGGAGTATTTAGAGAAAGGTTTTGAACATGAATTGAGTTTAATCGTTGAGCAAGGACAGGAAATAAATAAAGATGGTCGTGTAACTGTTTATGTAACGAAAGGGATAGAAAACGAAAAGTTACAAATAGATATTGCTGGAACAGCGGTGTATGTGAAAGAGTTTGAAGTTTCAATATAAAGTGAAACTTTAATCAGTGGGGGTCTTACTGCCCGGTGAATAGCGGGATAAAAAGAAAGCCCGGAATACATCCGGACTTTCATTATCTGTTCAATACTTCAATGTACGAAGCATTTCCAGTTGTTCTTAAAGCGGAGCGGAAATTATTATTTTCTAACGCCTTAGCAACTTGTTGTAACTGCTGTGCATCATCATGATGAATAAGTAAGCTGTCAGCACCGCTTTCCTCTATATGAATGTGTTCGACATTTCCGATTGCATCATGTACAGCTTTTAAAAATTCAGGTTTCATATTGTCCTCCTATATGTATGTAACGTTGTAATTTAGTATTTCCTTATTTATGAAATATAAAAGTAAATGAAAGGAGAAATAAAAATGAATATAAAGCAATTTAATGAACATATAACATCACTATTTGGAGAGCATCTTCATAAATATGGCGATGATGAATATGGTTTTACTTATATAAGTAAAGATGAATTTCACAAAATCGGTTACACAACAAATTTAACGTTAGAAACTATTGAAGAAGCGTATCGAAATGGAGTCGATATGATAGTTACACATCATGCGCCGTGGAGTTTTTTATTTGGTATGGAAGAGGCTTGTATTGAGAAATTGAAGCAATATGAAATGAATCATTTTTGGATTCATTTGCCGTTAGATTTTGTAAAGTTTGGCACGTGTACATCGTTATTTAACGAAATTAGGATAGATACAATACTGGAATATTCAACCTATGAGGAAGAAGAACTACCAGGAATAGGAGAATATAAAGAAGCCATTCCTTTTTCAAACTTAGTTGGAAAACTTGAAGAAAAAATGGAAGAGAAAGTGAAGAGCTGGAGAAATCACGATAAACCAGTAAAACGGATTGCAATCTTAACCGGTGCAGGAAATAATACAAATTTGATTGAACGTGCATTAGAAAAAGGATGTGACACGTACATAACAGGTGAAAAAACATTATATACAGTGCAACATGCGAAATTTAAAGGAATTAATTTAATTGTAGGTAGTCATACGTTTACAGAAGTGTTTGGTGTAGAAAGTTTGGCTCATAAATTACAAGACAGAGACCCTGCAATAGAAATTATTAGAGTATATGAAGAGCATTTAGAGTGATAAAATCACGTTATCATAAATGGAATATTGAAGAAAGTCATTGTAATAAAATAAAATTGTTGTTTGTTATATCAGGGCGATTGAAAGGATTTTACTTTTGTTTGTCAAATGATAGTAAAGTTGTCTTTTGAATTAAGGAAATATTCGGAGTTGAAGGGTGAGAGAATGGACATTTCAATAATCACTGCACAACTAGTTAAGGAAAAAGTTATTTCACATTATCCAAATAGCGTAAAAGCATTAAACGTGGGAACGACAAGTACTATATATTTGTTAGATGAACAATACGTTATAAAGTTGAATGAATCGGATGTCATACGTGAAGAAGCTTATTTTCTTCAGTTTTATAAAAAGGACGAATTATTTCCAAAGCTTTTATATAAGGAACCTTTAAATCGCTATATTGTTTACTCATTCCTTGAGGGCACAACTTCTTGCAAACTAGGCCATAAACGGAGTGTTCTTAGTAAACTTGTAAAGGAAGTTATCAATAAGTATGAAGTAGCTACAGAGGTTGATGGCTGGGGATGGAAAGAAAGCCCAGTTCAATCTTGGAATGAATTTTTAACGACAAATGTGATGGAAGCTCATGAAAATGTAAGACGTTACATAAGTGAGGAAGAGTATAGAACGGTTTTTAAGTTAGCAAATAGTCCAAGTAGGGGGACTGGAATAAATCAGCCATTTTTATTGCATGGTGATCTTGGATTTCATAATTTTATATTTCAAGAGAATAAACTGCACGGTGTAATTGATCCTTTACCAGTGTTAGGAGATCCTATATATGATTTAATTTATGCGTTCTGTTCAACTCCGGAAGATTTAACAAAAGAAACGATTGGTTATGCGATGAAACAATGTGTATTTTATAAAAAAGACCGTGATTTATATGAAGAAATAGTCATAGGATTATATTTGCGTATAGATACATGTTTACGGCACCACCCGAAAGATTTAGAAGATTATTTAGCAGCTTGGCGTTATTGGATGGACGAGGTTGAGGTGACTTTATAGTACAAATATTTTGGGGGAGATAGTGAGATGAATGTTGCAGAAGCCAAAAAGGATTTACTGTAATTCCATTGTCAGTTACAGTTGTTTATTTACTTACTTTTATAAGTTTATTAATTGAAAATAAAAAAGTAGATTATTATCAACAAAAATCAGTTTAATAAAAATATAGGGATAGGGGGAATTATGATGAAAAATTACGTTTGTACAACGTGCGGTGTGCAGTATGCAGCGAGTGTAGAGGAACCGGTGAGTTGTCATATTTGTGATGAAGAGAGGCAATATGTGAATCCGAAAGGGCAGTCTTGGACGACTTTAGAAAATTTGCAAACAGATGATACATATAAAAATGTAATAATCGAAGAGGAAAATGGACTTTATAGTATTACGACAAAACCAGGATTTGCGATCGGTCAAACGGCATTTATAGTGAAAACAGAGTTATATCGTTTACTATGGGACTGTATTACGTATTTAGATGAAACGACAATTGCGAAAATAAAAGAGCTTGGTGGATTAGATGCGATTGCATTGTCTCATCCTCATTATTATTCAACGCAAGTAGAATGGGCAGAGACATTTGATGTACCAATTTATATACACGAAGATGATAAAGAATGGGTGATGCGCCCAAGTAGTCGTATTATTTATTGGTCTGGTGAGTCTTTACAATTAGCGGATGGGATTACTGTACATCGTCTTGGAGGACATTTTAGTGGTGGTTCTGTATTGCATTGGGAAGAAGGTAATGATGGAAAAGGGATTTTGTTAACAGGTGATATTATTCAAGTTGTAGCGGATGAGCGGTGGGTAAGTTTTATGTATAGCTATCCAAACTTAATTCCATTACCAGCGAGAAAAGTGGAAGAAATGGTGAACCGAGTGAAGTCGTTACAGTTTAATCGTTTATACAATGCTTTTCATCGAGTAGTAAAAGAAAATGCAGATGAGGCAGTTGAACGTTCTGCTGAAAGATATATAAAAGCAATAGAAGGAAAGTTGTTTCATACGTAAAAGGAGAGTAGCTTAATGAAAACGTTAGTATGCTTTGGAGATAGTATTACAGCTGATGAAACATTTTTTGATGGAATGCCGAGATTAACACCACGTTTGCAAGAGATGTTTCCGAAGTGGAAAGTAGTGAATGCAGGTGTCCAGGGGATAATACATTCGATGCGTTAAATAGGATTGAAGAAGATGTAATATCATATAAACCAGATTTCGTAACAGTTTTTCTTGGTACGAATGATGCGGTTTCTTTTTCTCAAGTGTCATTACAAGCATATAAAGAAAACTTAGAGAAGATTGTGAACCATATTTCATCAGATAAAGTACTACTGATTAGTCCTGCACCAGTTGATGAAGAAAGACAGCGCAATAGAACAAATAGAGTGCTTGGTCAGTATGCAGACGTGGTGGAGAAAGTGGCGAGGGAAACAGGAAGTTATTTTCTAAACGTATTCGCTGAAATGATTCAAGAACGGGATTATAAAAGATTTGTAGAAAATGGTGAAAAAGATGGATTACACTTTGGACCAGAAGGCTATGAGTATGTAGCGAGGTTAATTGGTGAAAAGTTAAAAGGAATTTTATAAGGAGCAAAGCACTTAGTGTTTTGCTTTTTCTTGTTTTTTTGCAGTCTATAAACTTATTCACCGCTGTAATTTGCACAGATAA
>NZ_JBNLYE010000310.1:0-4740 GCF_050172095.1 Bacillus sp. GMs2/2 | reverse complement strand
TATTTCAATTAATATTGGATGGCTATCACTTATTTACAGTTCAAGAAATATTGCCTTTATATAAATCAAATGAAGAAAGAATTGGAAGTGCAACGATATTGAAGCTAGAGTGGGAGAACGGAAAAACTACAATAAACTATCAACTCGTTTCACTAAAATCAGTAAATTAAAAGGAGTAGAAAAATATGAAGTTATTTCATACAGCGGATTGGCATTTAGGTAAGCTTGTTCATGGCGTGTATATGACTGAAGACCAAAAGATTGTATTAGATCAGTTTGTACAGGCTGTTGAAGAAGAAAAACCAGATGCTGTAATTATTGCAGGGGATTTATATGACCGAGCAATTCCACCTACAGAAGCAGTAGACTTATTAAATGATGTGCTGCAAAAAATAGTTATTGATTTGCAAACACCAGTTATTGCGGTAGCTGGTAATCATGATAGTCCGGATCGTATCCATTTTGGAAGTAGTTTAATGAAAAAACAAGGATTACATATTGCAGGTCAATTTCAATTCCCGTATGAACCTGTTGTACTAAATGATGAATATGGAGAGGTTCACTTCCATCTAATACCGTATGCAGACCCAAGCATAGTGAGGCACGTGTTGAAAAATGAAGACGTACGTTCTCATGATGATGCGATGCGCATTTTTATGAATGAGCTCTCTGAAACGATGGATAAAGAAGCTAGACATGTATTTGTTGGACATGCATTTGTAACTTCTTCAGGAGAAGCGGAGGAGAATACAAGTGATGCAGAACGACCACTTTCAATTGGTGGTGCTGAATATGTAAATAGTCATTATTTTGATAAGTTTCATTACACAGCGCTTGGACATTTACATCAAGCGCATTTCGTACGTAATGAGACGATTCGATATTCAGGTTCACCACTTGCCTATTCAATTTCTGAAGAGAAACATAAAAAAGGTTATTACATTGTAGAACTGAATGAAACTGGTGAAGTAGCAATTGAAAAAAGATTACTTTCACCACGTCGTAAAATGCGAACAGTAGAAGCGAAAATAGATGAATTATTACAGCACCCAGTAAGTGAAGATTACGTATTTGTAAAATTATTAGACGAAAACCCTGTCTTACAGCCGATGGAGAAAATACGATCTGTATATCCAAATGCAATGCACGTTGAAAGAGCGATGCAAAGGCGAGAACTCACAGATACAAATGAAGTAACTGTTTCAAGACATAAAACGGATGATTTATCTCTTTTAAAGGCTTTCTATAAAGAAATGAAGGGGTTAGATTTATCAGAAGAGAAAGAACGCCTATTTATAGATGTATTACAAACAGTGCAAGAACGGGAAGGTGAACGAGGATGAGACCGATTCAGCTTATTATGACAGCATTCGGGCCATATAAACAGAAAGAAATAATCGATTTTGAAGATCTTGGAGAACATCGTATTTTCGCTATTTCTGGGAATACAGGAGCTGGAAAAACAACGATTTTTGATGCGATTTGTTATGTGTTATATGGTGAGGCTAGTGGAGAAGAACGTAGTGATACGAGCATGCTTCGAAGTCAATTTGCTGATGATAATGTTTATACAAGTGTTGAATTAACCTTTCAGTTAAAAGGGAAACGCTATGAAATAAAACGACAACTTGGACATAAAAAACAAGGGAATAAGACTATTACAGGACATGCAGTAGAATTATATGAAGTTATTGATGGAGAAAACGTTCCAGCCGTCGATCGTTTTCATGTAACAGACGTAAACAAAAAAGTGGAAGATTTAATTGGGTTAAGTAAACATCAATTTAGCCAAATTGTTATGTTACCCCAAGGGGAATTCCGAAAACTATTAACATCTGAGACGGAAAACAAAGAAGAGATTTTACGTCGTATTTTTAAAACGGATCGTTATAAATTAATGCGTGAGTTACTTGATCAAAAGAGAAAACAATGGAAAGACGTCTTACAAGAAAAACAAAAAGAGAGAGAGCTCTATTTCCGTAATGTTTTTAAATTACCAATCCGTGATGGAGCATTATTAGAGACATTAGTGGCACAAGAACATGTAAATACGCATCAAGTAGTAGAAGCGTTAGAACAAGAAACAACCGTGTATAAGGCAGAGGTTGAGCAATTACAAGTAGAACAAGATGTTCAAACGAAGCAATTAAAGGATGCAGAAACACGTTTTCATGCAGCAAAATCTGTAAATGAGAAATTTATAGATTTACAACAAAAGAATGAGAAATATAACACTTTACAAGAGAACCGTGCAGCAATTGAAAGGAAAGAAAAATTCTTTAAACGTGCGGAACAAGCAAAGCACTTATTACCATTTGAACAATGGTATGAAGAAGCGATGGAAAATGAGCAGAAAGCTGAAAGTTTGTTAAAACAGATAATCGTCAAACAAGAACAGATAATGAATAGCTTTGAACTTGCTCAGGAGAAGTATGAAGTAGTAAAGAATAAAGAAGCTGAACGAGAAGAGGCTAAAAAACTTGTTCAAAGATTAGAAGAGTTACAAGCGATTATTGAATCATTAGCTGAGAGAAAGCTGAATTTACAAAATGCCGAAATTCAAATAGGGAAATTAAAAGAAAGTATGCAAAAGTTAGATCAACAACTAGAAGAGCATACAAACCAAAAACAGAGAATGTCTGATGAATTGCAGCAATTAGAACAAGCACTTGAGCAATATGTAGCTAAAGTGGAAGAACTAACGAATATGCGAGAAGATGCAAAAGTTTTAAAACAAGCATATGATGTTTGGCAAGAAAAACAAAAATTCGAGCAAGAAAAAGAAGCGGCAAATAATAAAATGCAAGTGGCAGTTCGTGCATATGAAAACATGGAGCGCCGCTGGTTAAGTGAACAAGCTGGTATATTAGCTCTTCATTTACATGACGGTGAATCTTGTCCGGTATGTGGTAGTACGAGTCATCCACAAAAAGCTACAGAGCAAAGTAATGCGATCGATGAAAAAGAGTTAAACGATTTAAGAGATAAGAAGAACATTGCTGAAAAATTCCATGTGCAAGTAGAGGAGAAATGGAATTTCTATCGACTACAATATGAACAAGTGATAGAAGAAGTTGTGAAGCGCGGCTACAATTCGGAAAAATTAGCTGAAACATATAGTGCACTTGTTCAAAAAGGAAAACAATTAGCTGCAGATGTTAATACGTTAAAAGCAAGTGAAGAAACACGTAAGCAGATTGCTGCGAACATGAAAAGCGTAGAAGAAAAAATAGAAGAACTTCAGAAACAAAAACGAGAATTGGAAACAATGCAGCACCGTACAGAAATGGAGTGTATGCAACTTCGTACGTCATATGAACATGATAAACGAAATATTCCAGAAAACTTACAAACAGTACAAGCTTGGAAAGCACAGTTTGACCAAGCTATGCAGGAACTTAGGTTAATGGAGGACGAATGGAAGAAAGTGCAGGAAGCGTATCAGCATTGGCAAAATGAAAATATACGTATTCAAGCAGAACAAAAAGGTGCTTCTAATCAATTTGAAAGTGCAAAATTAAAGAAAGAAGGGACTTTCGCACGCTTTATGAAAGAGCTAGAACAAAGCGGGTTTACAGATGAATTCACGTATAAAAAAGCCAAATTAAGCGATCCCGAGATGGAGATGTTACAAAAAGAAATTCAAGGTTATTATTCATCGCTTGAAGTGCTTGCAAAACAAATTGAAGAGTTAAACTCAGAATTAAAAGATAAAGAGTATATGGATATTACATCTTTAGGTGAACACATAAAAGAACTAGAAATTAATCTCGATATCATTAAAGAAAAACGTCAACGTGCGCAAAATGCGGTAACATATATTTCTGATTTACATGAAAACATTAGACGTATTGACGAACAAATTCACGAGGAAGAAAAAGCCTTCCAAGAACTTGTTGATTTATATGAAGTAATGAAAGGTGATAACGAAAGTCGTATATCATTTGAACGTTACATCTTAATTGAGTATTTAGAACAAATTGTTCAAATCGCAAACGAACGACTACGTAAATTATCAAATGGACAATTTTATTTAAAACGAAGTGAGCGAGTTGAAAAAAGAAACCGTCAAAGTGGATTAGGTTTAGATGTGTACGATGCATACACTGGCCAAACACGCGATGTAAAAACACTATCCGGTGGAGAGAAATTTAACGCATCACTTTGCCTAGCGCTAGGAATGGCAGATGTCATTCAAGCATATGAAGGCGGTATTTCCATCGAAACGATGTTCATCGATGAAGGGTTCGGTTCATTAGATGAAGAATCGTTAACGAAAGCGGTAGATGCCTTAATTGACTTACAAAAATCAGGCCGATTTATCGGTGTCATCTCACACGTTCAAGAGCTGAAAAACGCAATGCCAGCTGTATTAGAAGTAACGAAGCAGAAGGATGGGTGTAGTCAGACTAGGTTTGTGGTGAAGTAAGCTTAGAAAATGGAGTAGGGAATCTACCGATACTTTTAGTGTCATATGTATGAATAATAAAACGTCGTCTCTTCATATTGGAGGCGACGTTTTATTTTATAAAATATCTATGAATTATCTGTAGAAGGCGGCGTATTCTCCAAACGATTATAAGTTTTAAAGGCTGAAATTGCTGAGATAACCCCGCCTACTAAAAATAAAGCGGATCCTCCAACTAAGATGATACGACTGACATATGTTTCCCGTGCTTCTTCGACTTCTTCTTGTAACGCTGTAGGCATATGAATCCCCCTTTATAAAAGTTGTTTTAT
>NZ_JBNLYE010000309.1:0-4751 GCF_050172095.1 Bacillus sp. GMs2/2 | reverse complement strand
TAAGAGAAGGTGTGCTTAAAGAAGTTAAATTAAATAAGGAGCTGTTTTATTATATGCAACAAAATAATGATTTAAATTTTGAACCTCAAGACGTTAATATTGTCAATCCTAAACAAGCCAGGAAAGCAGTAATTGCTACTGGTATAGGGAACGCAATGGAGTGGTTTGACTTCGGATTATACGCGTATTTAGCGGTAATTTTAAGTCAATTATTCTTCTCAGGTGTTGATAATAGTGGATTGCAACTTGTACTTACATTCGGTACATTTGCAGCAGCCTTTCTCGTTCGACCAATCGGAGGTGTATTCTTTGGTAGAATAGGAGATAAGTACGGCCGAAAAATCGTGTTAAGTACTACTATTATTTTAATGGCACTTTCTACATTATTCATCGCATTACTACCAACCTATGAACAAATTGGTGTATGGGCACCAATACTACTTTTAGTTGCCCGAATGATTCAAGGCTTCTCTACAGGCGGCGAATATTCAGGAGCAATGGTTTATATCGCAGAATCTTCTCCAGATAAAAAGCGTGGTATACTCGGTAGTGGTCTTGAAATTGGAACACTCTCAGGTTACATTGCTGCATCGGTAATTGTTACCATTTTGACGTTATTGTTAACAGATGAGCAAATGCTCAGCTGGGGATGGCGTATTCCATTCTTAATAGCTGCACCAATTGGTTTGGTCGGTTTATACTTACGCCGTCATCTAGATGAATCTCCAATCTTTGAAGAGATGGAAAAAGCACAAGAGGAATCTGAAGACAATGAACAATTTTCATTTATGGATATTATTAAATATCACAAAAAAGACTTCTTATTAAGCACAGTAATTGTCGCCTTCTTTAATATTACAAATTATATGATTCTTTCGTATATTCCTTCTTATCTAACTCAAGTACTTAAAGTCGAAGAAACAACAGGCTTATTAATTATTTCTATTACGATGGCACTTATGATTCCACTAGCACTATATTTCGGTAAATTAAGTGATAAAATTGGTAATAAACGCGTTGTGCAAATTGGTTTACTTGGTTTAACTGTATTTGCAATTCCAGCATTTTTACTAATAGGTAACGGACATATTGCAGCTATATTTGCAGGTATTTTCGTACTAGGTTTCTTCTTAAGTGTATATGAAGGAACATTACCTTCATTATTACCATCACTCTTTTTCACTGATGTACGTTATCGAGCACTTTCGATCTCATTTAATATTTCTGTATCGATATTCGGTGGAACAACACCGCTCGTATGTTCATACTTAGTTCATGCAACTGGTAACCCGCTCGCACCGGCATTTTATTTAGCAGGTGTAAGTATTATTGGATTAGTTGTATTTAGTGTACTATTCGTTACGACTTCAGGGCGTGCGCTAAAAGGTTCATATCCTACAGTAGAAACGAAAAAAGAAGCACACCAAATCGCTAAAGAAGATCCTGAAGAAACACTTTGGTGGCATGAAGAGTCATTAGAAATTGAAGCAGGGAAGAATGCTTCAATTTAAAAAGCAACGTAGAAGTATAAAAAGACTCCTATGAATATAGGAGTCTTTTTGTTACGTTATTTCTTTCGTTTCTTCAAACTTTTTTGATATGCATAAAGCTTATGAATCTCTTCCTTAAATTCATGTAGAAGTACAGTGTTTGCACCATTTGAATAACGCACAGTATTATAAGCATCTATAATAATATCACTTTGAATATTTACATCTTCTTCATCGCTTATTCTTTCTAGCCAAGTCTCAACAGTTTCTCCCCGTTTTCTATTTAAAGGAGGGGTTAACTTACTCTCTAGCTTGAAAATTTCCTTCCGAATTTCGTTATGTGGCGGTTTATTTCGTTTAAAACGATTTTGGCTCATTCCTTCTTTATCAGTAATGATAGTAGATTCGAAGGCGGGCATATTTGGAAAACTTAAATGTTTTCGTTTTTTTACTATTTTCCAAACCACGTAAATAGCGATAGCTGTACAGACTATTATTGTAGCGCTATTTATGAGTATTGGATCAAAATCAGGAATTTTTTTCCCATCTTCAATTTTGGGTTTTAAGAGATGTCCTTTATTTGCCCAAACATCTTCAGTATCTTTTAATTCCGCTGCTTTAATTAATGGCATTAAAGCATAGCCGACGCCTAATGCGACTACTTCCGTTATAAAACCAAAAATAAGTCGAATGAAAGGAAATACTTGAACAATGAATATACTCATTAAGCCAATCGTAATGATAGAAGCAAAACGTAATAGTTGTTGTTTGCGATTTGCCCCGGTTAACCAAAATGTAATCATAAGATGCAAGGCTAACATTAATAGTTTCCACAACGGTGGAAAGGGTGCATAAAATATAACTGAAACGACAAACCATACAATACCACCTAAAGATTTTTGAACTGGATATCCAGGTCCGACCACATGCACGATAAAGAAAAATAGTGGTAATATGATTGTGCCAAAAAGAGAAAAAGGTAAAAATAAAGAGAAAAGAACGATTTGAAGAACTAAAAGTATTACAAATCCTGTTGTTTTTTTCTGCATAAATTTATGAACAAGAAATACTCCAATATAGCCTGTTGTTAAAAATATTGCAATACTAATTAGTTCATCTCTTTCTGTTAATAATGAAAGCAGGAGGAGCAGAATGAAATCATGAATGTGATATAGCCAAGTTTTCAACTGGTTCCACCATCCCTTCACTAGTAATGAGAAACGTTGGCTGCGAGAGAAGAGGGAGTTCATTTCTTTGTAAACCAATGTATATCATTGTAGACGATCGTTCTCTCTTTCTCTTTACATAATGAAGGAATCCTTGTTTCGGAAGTAACGTACTATCATCTGAAATACGGGCTAATTCTTCTAAAGCTTTTGCATATTGTGTTTGTCCTTCATTTAACGGTACATGTAATGCACCGCCTTCTGCTAATACACTAATAAACAATTCAAACGGAATGTGGTGCTTCGTTGTGTACTGGAAAATGTATGTTGCATATGAAATAAGTTCTTCTACATTATCTTTCCAACCAAATCCACGATCGGCAGCTAAAGAAAGACAAATCGTCCAACTATAATTTTTTACAGGTTCATATTGCTTCGCTTGTAATTGTTGCATTTTAGCAGATGCCTTCCAATGAATAGAGCGGAAAGACTCACGCTCATATCGCTTTACACCGATAATAGATGTTTCATCATTGTAAAAAGAAAAATTCGTTCGATAAAATCCATTCAAAAGTTGCTGAAGTTCTTGCAAACCTGCTACTTCTTTAGGAGAAGGATACACAATAATTTCAGTCCTTAATTTATCAAAAACAGGTAAATGTACAGTTAATAGATGAAATGGATCTTTTAATACACATTCAAACTGTTCAATTTGAAACACACCACGCTTCGTTGCGGTTAATGTTAAACCCCATTTTTGTGCCGAATGTGCGGGTTGTGAAAATGGGAAAGAGAATAATGTTTTTGATATTTGTTCAATGCCTTGCTCTTTATGCGGTATAAGGGACGAATTTAAATGAAAGTAACAAACACCATTAACGAGCGGTATGCTGGCTCCATTTTTTAGATGAATAAAAAACTGTCCAGATTCCTCAGGAAAAAGCCGTGTAGTTTGTTTCTCATTTATGATTTGAAACTTCTTCTCTATGAAAGCGACATATTTATAAATAAAAATCGCAAATATATAATAGAAGAAAAAGAGAAACATAAGCATTCGTTGCGGGAAAAAGAATGTGAAAAGTAACGCGATTGGAACGGTTAGTTGAATAATATGGAGTTGAAAAAATAAAGGCACAGTTACAACACGCTGTCCATTCATGCTTGCTCAATCTCCACAGGTACGTCAACTTCTTTTAAAATACTTTTCATAATATCATTTTTTGTCGTACGTAATGCACCTTCCATTGATAAGACGATACGGTGATTCCAAACAGAAGTAACTAACAATTGTATATCTTCTGGTGTGCAATATTCTCTCCCGCGTAAAAAGGCTAAAGCTTGAACAGCACGTACTAAAGCTAATGTGGCACGTGGGCTTACACCGTTAGCGATATAATCATGATTTCTTGTAGCATGAGCAAGTTTAATAATGTAATGTTCTAACGGTTCCGAAACAAATATTTCTTTTACTCGTTTTTGAGATTCTAAAATATCTTCTAATGAGATGACAGATGTGACACTTTCTAATGGTAAATCGTTCCGAAAACGTCGCATCATTTGTAGCTCATCTTTAGGAGTAGGATAACCGATTGAAATCGTCATTAAAAAGCGATCAAGCTGTGCATCTGGAAGAGGGAAAGTCCCTTGTGATTCAATTGGGTTTTGCGTCGCAATAACAAAGAACGGTTTCGGCAGAGGCGTAGATTGTTTTTCGAGCGTCACTTGTCGTTCTTCCATCGCTTCTAACAAACTCGACTGCGTTCTCGGCATTGCACGGTTAATTTCATCTGCCAGCAAAATGTTTGTCATAACTGGTCCAATTCTTAATTCGAATTCGCTTGTTTTTGGGTTGAAGTATTCAATACCTGTTATATCACTTGGAAGTACATCGGGGGTGAATTGAACGCGAGAAAAACTACCACCAATACTTTTGGAAATGGTTTTCGCCAGTAACGTTTTCCCAGTACCAGGCACGTCTTCGAGTAGTGCATGTCCATCAGCAAGAAGTGAAACGAGCAGTAGATCAATAACATTTTCTTTCCCAACAAACACAGATCCGATGTTTTCTTTCAATTTATTTATCATATGTACCATT
>NZ_JBNLYE010000308.1:0-4762 GCF_050172095.1 Bacillus sp. GMs2/2 | reverse complement strand
TAAAAATTCACTTCTTTCATTATTATGCTAAAAGGGGCAGCATTATTAGAAAATTAGAAGTGAAAATAGTATGTATAAGAGCCATTCTAAAATTTGTAATCTGTGAATTGGGAAAATATTGAATGCTCCAGGTCAGTACACTTTCTTGCCTAAACGTATTTACGAAAGTGACCTCAATATTTTAAATTAAATCAACGGGAGAATTGAAAGGCAGGAGAAAGTAACATGTCAGAAAATTATCGTTCTCGCGAGGAGCGACGACAAGTTAAAAAGAAAAAACAACCAGCTTCTAAAACACAAAAACCAAAAGGTAAAACATCATTTTTCCGCAAGTTTTTAATTACTTGTTTATTACTTGGTATTGTAGGTTTAGTGGCGGGAGTTGCTACCTTTTTCGTAATGATTAAGGACGCACCAAAACTGGAAAAAGCAAAACTTGTTAATCCGTTATCCTCAAAAATTTATGATAAAAACGGGGATTTGGTATATGAATATGGAAAAGAAAAAAGGACGAATGTTACGTATGATCAAATACCTAAATTAGTAGAAAATGCATTTTTAGCGACAGAAGATTCACGTTTTTATGAGCATAGCGGAGTAGACTTTAAAGGTACTGCCCGTGCTGTTTTAGTGAGTCTTAAAGGAGATTATGGCTCTCAAGGTGGAAGTACGATAACGCAGCAAGTTATTAAAAACTACTTCTTATCAATGGACAAAACACCAAAGCGTAAGGCGCAAGAAATATATTTAGCTTATAAGCTAGAACAACAGTATTCAAAACATGAAATATTAGAGATGTACTTAAATAAAATTAACTTAGGTAATCGTTCATATGGTATCGCAACAGCAGCACAAAACTACTATGGTAAAGAATTGAAGGACTTAACATTACCAGAAGTTGCGATGCTTGCAGGTTTACCGAAAGCACCGAATAACTATGATCCAACGAAAAAAGAAAATGTTCAAAAAGCAACAGAAAGAAGAAATGTTGTTCTAAACTTAATGAATCGACATGGATATATAACAAAACAGGAAATGGAAGAAGCAATAAAAGTTGACGTAGAAAAGGGACTCAAGCCTGCAGCTCAACTACAAACAATGCCATACCCTGCATTTATGGATGCAGTTGTGAAAGAAGTAGAAAAAGAATTGCCAGATGCTAATATTGGTTCTGACGGTTTAGAAATTTATACAACGTTAGATCCGAAAGCACAGAAACTTGCTGATAATATTTTAAATAATAATATCATTGATTATCCAAACGATAAATTCCAAGGTGCATTCACATTTATGGATACGAAAACAGGAGAAGTTCGTGCTATAGGTAGTGGCCGTGGAGAAAATAAAGCTGTATTTAAAGGGCATAATATGGCAATTGAATTAGATCGTGCAGCTGGTTCAACGATGAAGCCAATTTTCGACTATGCTCCTGCAATTGAATATTTAAAATGGGCTACGTATCATCAAATCGATGACTCTCCATTTAAGTATTCAACGGGTCAAGAAGTTCGAAATGCAGATAGAAGTCATATGGGTCCAATTACGATGCGTGAAGCATTAAAAATGTCGCGTAATATTCCTGCAATTAAAACTGCAAAAGAAGTAGGGATTAGTAAATCAAAAGAATTCTCTGAGAAACTAGGTATTACATTTAATACAGCACCGACGGAATCGACAGCGATTGGTACAAATGAAGTATCGCCAACTGAAATAGCGGGTGCTTATGCGGCATTTGGTAATGAAGGTAAATATACGAAACCGCATTTTGTTAAGAAAGTCGTTTATCCAGACGGTAAGTCACAAAGTTTTGGACAAAAACCAAAACAAGTTATGACAGATTCTACCGCATACATGATTACAGATATGCTTCGTTCTGTAGTTACATCGGGTACTGGTACATCGGCAAATGTAGGCTCTTTAGATGTAGCTGGTAAAACGGGTACGACAAACTATTCATCAAAGCAATTAGCTCAATATAAAATTCCAGAAAGTGCAACTCGTGATAGTTGGTTTGCTGGATATACACCGCAATATACGATGGCAGTATGGACTGGGTATATGAAAGATGGTAAAGACGAGTATATTAGTAGTAAAAATACGAAAATTGCACAGTTGATCTTTAAAGAAATGATGAGCGAAATGGCTACAGATAAATCACGCTTTAAAATGCCAAGTAGTGTTATTCAAGAAGGTAGTGAGCTACGTATAAAAGGTGAAAAACGTGATTCATCGCCAAATACTAGCGTACCAGATACAACGGAGCAACCAAAACAAGATCAACAGCAAAAAACTGAAGAAGAGAAAAAGCAAGAAGAATTAAAGAAACAAGAAGAACTGAAAAAACAAGAAGAACAAAAGAAACAAGAGGAACTTAAGAAGCAAGAAGAACAAAAGAAACTAGAAGAGCAAAAGAAACAAGAAGAACAAAATAATGGAAATGGCCAAGGAACGACACCTCCAGCAAATAACGGAGGAGGTCAAGGAAATACGACACCTCCAGCAAATAATGGAGGAGGTCAAGGAAATACGACACCTCCAGCAAATAATGGAGGAGGTCAAGGAAATACGACACCTCCAGCAAATAACGGAGGAGGTCAAGGAAATACGACACCTCCGGCAAATAATGGAGGAGGTCAAGGAAATACAACTCCACCAGCGACCACACCACCAGAGACTGGCGGTAATGCAGGAGAGACCCCTGCTAATAATGGGCAATAAGAAAAATTTATAAAAAATATTAAAAAGCACTTAAGATTTGTGGAAATTACAATCTTAAGTGCTTTTTTCGTTTAAATGTAGTAGCTATGAAATGATGTGTTTTAAATGTTAAACGTACCATGAAAATTTTGAAAATAAATTGATGGGAAATGATAAAAGACTTGAGCCTGAGGTAGTGGAGGATAACTATGGCTATGAATGGGAGTACTACTGGGGTGTGTACCATGATGCCAAAATGATGGGGTAACTTGACCGGGAATTTGATATTGCTGCCAAGTTGCGGGAAGTTCAATTCCTACATCGGAGCTAGCTGTATGAACTGCAGGAACATGTATCCCAGGAGTCGAAGGAACTACGGCAGTTACTCTTAATAATACCCACATGAAATATTCACTCCTAAGTTGAGTTAATAAATTAGTATATTCTTTTCACACGTATAAAGGTACATATATAGGACTTTCGTTTAAAACATGCGTACAAAGTCTTAAGACTAATGTAAGCTGATGGTGTACTATTTAATATGAAAAGATACGTCTATTTGCGGAGGGAAAATAGATAAAAAAAATATACAATGAAGGTGTTAATCGCAATATTTTACGAGTGTATGGAGGTATTTTTATGGAACGATTATGGACGAAATCATTTATTCAAATGACTTTCGCAATGTTATTTTTATTTACAGGATTTTATTTACTTGTTCCAACGCTCCCGCTCTTTATTAAAGAGATAGGTGGCAATGAATCGCAAGTTGGACTTATGATGGGGATGTTTACAATAGCTGCGGTTGTAATACGACCGATTATTGGAGGAATGTTAGATCAATATGGTAGAAGATCCTTTATTATTTTCGGACTCATCTTTTTTGGCTTAACGATGTATTCCTATAATATAGCATCGACTATTGTCCTTTTAGCTGTTTTACGTGTTATTCACGGAGTAACATGGGCTGTTTCTACAACAGCTGTTGGAACAGCAATAACGGATATTATTCCAGATTCACGCCGCGGTGAAGGTATGGGTTGGTATGGGATGGCGATGACAATTGCAATGGCGATCGGACCTATGATTGGATTATGGGTTGTGCAAAATTATTCATTTGATGGTCTATTTTTATTAGCGACGTTGTTATCTTTTATGGCAGTCGTATTATCATTAATAACGAAGATGCCATTTACGCCACAAAAAGAAAAAGGGAAGATGCAGCTATTTGAGAAATCCGTATTAACAATCACGATTGTAGTATTCTTTTTATCGTTTGCATATGGAGGAATAACAACCTTTTTACCGTTATTTGCATCATCAATTCATGTGAATCCGGGAACTTTCTTTCTTGTATATGCAATTGCATTAACAATTGTAAGACCAATTTCAGGGAAACTATTAGATAAGTATGGAGAAGTATTCATCATACTTCCAGCATTATGTATTACTATTTTAGCTATAGTTGTTTTAACTATCTCAAATGGTTTGATAGGTGTAATTATCGCAGCAACATTATACGGTATTGGATTTGGTTCAGCGCAGCCAGCTTTGCAAGCGGCAATGCTTACAATTGTCGATCCGAGTAAAAGAGGAGTTGCAAATGCTTCATTTTTTACAGCGTTTGATTTAGGAATCGGATTAGGTGCTATTTTACTTGGAGTTGTTTCACAAATGTTTGGTTATCGTATTTTATTTTCAGGGAGTGCAATTTCAGCATTGATAGCCTTAATTATTTTCGTCTTCTTTGTAAAACAACGATTAGGAAAAAAAGAGTTTGCGTAAACTGGAGGAATAAAGATGAGAATTTCAATTGATCGTAAAGCTCTGCAATGGTTCCAGGAAGAATTACGTATAAAGCACGGTGCATCTGTACGTTTTACTGTAAGGTACGGAGGGGATAGTTCAATTCAGCCCGGATATTCTTTAGGGGTTGTTGCTGAGAAACCCGATGGCGAAATAGTGTCAGTTGAGAAGGAAGGTATTATATTTTTTGTAGATTCTGATGATCTTTGGTATTTTCAAAACTATGATTTATTTGTAAGTTATCATGAGGAAATGGAAG
>NZ_JBNLYE010000307.1:0-4770 GCF_050172095.1 Bacillus sp. GMs2/2 | reverse complement strand
TTCAGCTTAACAGTTTACTACTGAAAAACGATCAAGGTGATTTCAATGAAGTAACAAAGTATAATCTTCACATTATTTGGGGGGATTATGACAGAGGTTATTCTGCTCCATCGCATCTTGGTAAGGTTGATTTTGTTCCATATGGCCATCATTTTCCTCTTAGCCATCCGAGTGAAACGGCAACATTAGTAATAAAAAATAGTAATACTAGCATATGAGAGTGTGGGATAAATAAAAAATGTGTAGTAAGAACGTTGTGTCTTTGAAATAAAATCGTACTGTTTGGGGTCCCGCGAACAAGACGCGAATTTTGCACGCTAAACAAAAAACAATAAGCTGTCTACATGGACAGCTTATTTACATTATTCTCGTTATTGGAAGTTATTTTAAACTTCTCCTGATTGGAGAGATTCAATTCTCCTCTAAAAAGGCATCCACTTATTCGTTATGTGTTTTATACTTGTTTTGTTTTCTTTGCTCTTGTAAACTTCCAAAAAGCTAAAAGTAGTATGAGGAGCGGTATTCCCTGAATGAAGAGAAATCCTCCTAAAAAATAAAGCACATGAATAACTAGAGGAGGAGCTGTTGCCGAATCACCCGCAACATAAGCTCCATAATTAGCCACCACACCTGCATAATCAGCTATCCCGCCCATAAAAAAGCCACTGGACTTATGAGTAGGTTTATCCCTAAACAGACGATTATCAATGATAGGTTTTTAGCCTTAATTTTTGATGAACTAGACAAGAAAAATAAGAATATTGCAGTGCCGAATATAAGAAACAGTAATACATAATAAATTCCCATAATATCCCTCCAAGACTTTAATTGTACCATCAGTAAGGGCAATTTTGGATGAATATGATATTCGTATATAGTTAACATAACGTCCTATTATCGTTAGCAAGTTTTTCATAGCATCCTTATTTTTACTAAATTTTTTGTCTCTATGTCTATCTATCTCTTATACAAGATTTTATACATCATTGATATAGCGGGGATTCTAGGGTCTTCGCTATTCTTTTTTGCATAAAATCTTGTATAGAAAAGTAGTTAGACTAGTGTGTTTTACTTCGGTCTATTTCAAAATATAATTGAAAATTCATCTTTAAATTAAAAAAAGAAGGTGTTACCTTTATATATTAATAACTTTGAAATATTGTATAACAGATAATTTTTATGCATTATTGATTAGCGTTGCTTATTGTGCTAACGAATCAGGATAGTGTGGCGACCGACTGACTGACTAAATAGTTGCTTATCCTCAATTATTAGAAGGAAAGTTCTATCATTTCGCGAATTGATTAGACATAGACGAGTCCTATAATTTTCTATATATACATAAAGAGGTGACTACGTATGAATCAAAGACCGTCAGAAGAAGAATATGCCGGGAGCTCCGGTGAATATATCCGTTTGGTGCCGGACGGTAATATCATCGATATTCTGTTCGCCCAGGAAAAGCAAATGATCGAGCTACTGGCATCGTTGACCGAAAGCCAGGCCGCATATCGGTATGCGGAAGGAAAATGGACGCTGAAAGAAGTCGTGGGCCACATTGCAGACGCGGAACGCGTCATGACCTACCGCCTGCTCCGGTTCGCAAGAGGGGACCAGACGCCGTTGACTGCTTTCGATCAGGAATTGTTCATGCCTCCTTTCGGAAGTTGGACACCTGAGCAATTGGCCGAAGACTACCGGGCCGTACGGCAATCAACGATCACATTGCTGCGCGGGCTACCGGCGGAGGCGTGGACCCGAAAGGGCACAGCCAACAACCTAAGCATTACGGTGCGCGCCCTCGCGTACGGCATCGCAGGACACGAACTTCATCACATGGGGGTCATCCGAAATCGGTACTTGAGTTAATCGTTTGCTGAGACCTTTGGAATGGAACTAATACCTCTCATACAACTTTTAGATACCGTTCTTATTGGGGTTCCGCCCCACAACCATCAACTTAAGGATTTAGACTATTTTTGAAATTAAAAGCACGTTACTATTCTCTTATGTTAATGAGAAAGGGTGACGTGCTTTTTATGAATACGTACAAAAAACAAGAGTTATCTTTATTTGCCGAAGAGTTATATTGATTTTTCTCATTTTGGGGTATTTATTTTTCTTAGATTGATGGTGATGGGGTAATACTCTATAATGGTCAAATTAAAATTTAAAATAGTTATAGAGAATCCATTTCTCGGAAATATTGTAACTATTAAGTTGTAAAAAGAACCGTAGTTTTTCATTTTTGAAAAGGCTAGGGCCCTTTTTAGTTGTAGCAAAGATATAATGGGAGGAAGTTTTTCTAAATCAAAAAAATTGATTAATAAGTTGCATAATAAACTCACTAGCGTATATACTATAAACATCAAAAAAAGTTGATGAAGGGAAGTGAACTACAGTGGCACAAAATTTTCAGTTATATGAGAAAAAGTTTAAAGCGTTGGCTGATCAAAAACGTTTAGAAATCATGTATGAACTTTGCCAGCGAGGCCAGACTTGTGTATGTGATTTAACAGAGATTTTTGAAATGACGCAATCTAAGTTGTCCTATCATTTAAAGATTTTATTAGATGCAGGTTTAATTGTAAAAGAAACAAAAGGTACTTGGAGTTATTATGATTTAAATGATGCGGAAGTAAACAATTTATTATCAGAAGAATTGTGCTGTATTTTTAGAAAAACAGGCAAAGGTAGTTGTTGTTAAAATTTTGCGTTATTAATCAAAAAAAATTGATTAATAACATATAAAGAGGAGGAATAAGCTATGAGATATGTTCATGTCGGTATAAATGTTACGGATTTAGAGAAGTCTATTGAATTCTACGAAAAGGTATTTGGTGTGTCACCAGTTAAGGTGAAAGTAGATTATGCAAAATTTTTATTAGAGACGCCAGGACTTAATTTCACGCTAAACGTACGAGATGAAGTGAAGGGAAATCAGGTAAATCATTTCGGTTTCCAAGTGGATACAGCTGAAGAAATTACGTTACATAAAGAAAGATTAGAAAAAGAAGGTTTCTTTGCGCGTGATGAGATGGATACGACTTGTTGCTATGCGGTTCAAGATAAGTTTTGGGTAACGGATCCTGATGGGAACGAGTGGGAATTCTTTTATACAAAAGCACAGAGTGATGTTCATAAAATAGAAGAGGCACCTTGTTGCAAGACTTCTAACGTAGTAGAACAAAATTCTTGTTGTTAATAGGAGATGGAAAATAAAATGAAACGTTTATCTTTTCTAGATCGATATTTAACACTATGGATTTTTCTAGCTATGGCTGTTGGGATTGGTTTAGGGTTTGTATTTCCTAGTGTAGTAGACGGATTGAATACATTACAAGTTGGAACAACGTCTATCCCGCTAGCTGTTGGTTTAATTGTCATGATGTATCCACCGTTAGCGAAAGTTCGTTACGAGGAAATGGGCCGCGTATTTAAAGATGTAAAAGTATTGGTTTTATCTTTAGTACAAAACTGGATTATTGGACCTGTACTTATGTTTGTTTTAGCAATTATTTTTCTTCCAGATAAGCCAGAATACATGGTCGGACTCATTATGATTGGTTTAGCACGTTGTATTGCAATGGTAATTGTTTGGAACGATCTTGCAGATGGGGATAAAGAGTATGCAGCAGGTTTAGTGGCTTTTAACTCAGTATTTCAAATGTTATTCTTCTCCGTTTATGCATACGTGTTTGTAACAGTCATTCCAGAATGGTTAGGGATTGAAGGGGCTATTGTCGATATTACAATGGGAGAAGTAGCGAAATCAGTATTTATCTATTTGGGAATTCCTTTTATAGCAGGCATGTTAACACGTTTTGTACTCGTTAAGTTAAAAGGAAGAGAATGGTATGAAAAGGTGTTTATACCGAAGATTAGTCCACTTACATTACTTGCATTATTATTTACAATCATCATTATGTTCTCTTTAAAAGGGGAGATGATTGTTAGCGTACCATTAGATGTGGTAAGAATAGCGATTCCGTTATTAATCTATTTTATTGTAATGTTTTTTGTATCTTTCTTTATGGGAAGAAAAATTGGTGCAAACTATCCGGTGACGACAACGTTAGCATTTACAGCAGGTAGTAATAACTTTGAGTTAGCAATTGCTGTAGCAGTTGGGGTGTTTGGTATTCATTCAGGCGCAGCATTTGCAGCAGTTATCGGACCATTAGTTGAAGTACCTGTAATGATTGCACTTGTAAACGTTGCTTTTTGGTTTAAACGTAAATATTTTAATGACCAACCAGTCTAAATATAAAATAAAGGTGGAAAATACCATGGAAAACAAAAAGACAATCTATTTCTTATGTACAGGAAATTCATGCCGAAGCCAAATGGCAGAAGCGTGGGGCAAACAATATTTAGGTGATAAATGGAATGTATATTCTGCAGGAATTGAAGCACATGGAGTAAATCCAAATGCAATTAAAGCAATGAACGAAGTAAATATCGACATAACAAATCAAACATCAGATATAATTGATGCAAACATTTTAAATAGTGCTGATTTAGTCGTTACGCTGTGTAGTCATGCGGATTCTGTTTGTCCATCTACTCCGCCGCATGTAAATCGTGTTCATTGGGGATTTGATGATCCAGCAGGAAAAGAGTGGTCCGAATTTCAACGTGTTCGTGATGAAATTGGTGAACGTATAAAGCGATTCTCTGAAACAGGGGAGTAAATAAAGGAAAGAGTCAATCTTCTATTGTGCTGGAGATTGACTCTTTTTTATTATGTATTTCATTTACTTATCATTT
>NZ_JBNLYE010000306.1:0-4795 GCF_050172095.1 Bacillus sp. GMs2/2 | reverse complement strand
TCGTACAATTAAGTACGAGGCTAATTTCATTTATTCAAATGATTATTTGATTGATCATTCTGTTCTTTTCTTAACTCTTGTTCTTCATCTTTTGGTAATTGTTTATCATTATCCTTAATTGGATTCGTTTCTCTATTTTCTATCATATCATTTGGAACTTGTGGCATTACTCGGCCCACAATAGCGGCTAATTCATCTAGTATACCTTCACCTGTTTTTCCTTTTTTTATTTGCTTTCCAATTTGTTTGAGGCGTTCATACGTATCAACATCTGCTACAACGACTGCATTAGCACCGTCAGGGTCATTTTTTAAACTTTCTGCAACAGAGTATTTAATTGATTCAACTCGAGTTCGATCAAGTTTTGCTTTTACATCAATACCTACAATAGCATATTTTCCAACAACGACCGCAGTTGCATCGTTCACACCTGGCACACTTGCAGCTAAAGATGCTAAATGGTCCGCTGCTTTTTCATTTGGTTTATTTGATTTGTTTGTATAGTTAACATTTTTCATCGAAACATTTTTTTGCTCTGGTTTTTCGTTTGGATTGTCCTTTTTTCCAATACTGCATCCAGTTATAAACAAGCAAAGCATCAACATATATATTAGGCTCTTCATTATTCTCACCACTTTACTATTAAAATTTAATCATAAATCTTTTCAACAGCTTGCATCTTCTTCACTTTTTCTTCTGCTCCGCTATTTGCATTAATGAAAATTTGGTACGTATCTTTCCCTAAAGTACCTACAAATTCATAGCAAAGTACTTCATTATGCAAATCATTTACTACGACAGCTTTACGTTCTTCCATAACTTTAACATCTGGATTGATTTTCTTTCTTGCTTCTGCTGCAGTTAGCTTTGCCGATGGAACTGTTCGCTTTTGATGTGACGCTAAATATTCTTTTGCGGAGAACCCAACGATAGAACCATCATCTAAAGCAATTTTCATTTGGATTGCTTCTGGATAAATTCGTACTCCATTTTCATTTACTACATACGTAAATACACCAACATTATCATATTGAGAGCTATCATAAAGCTCCATATTATTAAACTTATGGTCCTTTAAAAATTTCAAACCTTTACTTCCTGCATCGTTTAAACTAACTTTCTGTTCTTTAATTTCGCGGTTATTCATAACCCAAATTGGATATCCGCCTTTTCCGGTAATATCCATATAGAACTCATTGTTCGTTGCTTCATCTTTAATTTTCACACTATAGAAGGATTCTTTCGCACCTTTTCCACTTTTCTCTACATCTACTTTTTCATTTCCTTTTAAATTCAAAAACGATTTGGCAATTTTCGCCGCTTCATCTTTAGAAATCGCTTTTCCTTCTGCTTCAAATCCACCTTTTTTATTTTTTTGCGCACTAGTAAAGGTCGGTCCGAAGTTTGTAGAAGAATATGATGTTACGTTTTTCTCTACAGTTTTCAATCCATCAATAATTGTGTTATCTGCTGGATCACGATTTGATGCAAGTGCCATCTCAACATCCATCCAGCGTAAATTATTTTTCAAAACAAGATGTTGTACTTTTCTTAGTTCATCTTGTATATTTCCTGCATTTGAATATAAAGTTTCCAATGTTTTATATTCTTGATCATTTAACGGCTCTTTTTCTAAATCACGAATAGCCGCACGATAACTAAAATCACCGATATTCGCTAAAAATTCTTCCGTTTTATTAAAAGGCATTAACGTTAAAGGAAGTTGCCCTACATCCGAACGAGCTTCAGATGTTATTCTCCATACATCTGCTAATGCAGGTGATAAAGATGCACGTGAATTCATTGCAAGCGTTGTCCCGATTTTGTCGTGCAACAAATCAACCTCGTATGCTAAATCATGAAACGCACGTTGATAGCTATTTTCCGCTCGAATTAAAACCGCATTTTTCTCTTGGTGCTCTTTATAGCCCCAATACCCTGTTCCTACTACACCTACTGTTAATAATACAATGATAATACCTCGTAACATTGTCCCACCTCCGCTCTATTTACAGAAAATATGTTTACCGATTTTTTTAATTTGTGGACGAGTCCAAATCCATTTACTAGTCGCAGTATCTGGATTGAAATAATATAAAGCATTTCCTGTTGGATCCCATCCGTTAATCGCATCTAAAACTGCTTTTTTTGCTGTTTCATTTGGCGTTAAATATATTTGTCCATCGGCTACCGCTGTAAATGCTCTAGGCTCAAAGATTACACCTGAAACAGTATTTGGGAATGACGCACTTGTAACACGGTTCAAAATGACAGCAGCTACTGCAACTTGTCCTAAATATGGTTCACCGCGTGATTCTCCGTATACTGCGTTTGCCATAAGCTGAATATCATTTTGAGAATAACCGTTCGGCACATTTGTCCCTTTATTTTGAGGTGGTTTATTCTCTTGTGCAGTGCCACCACTATTTCCTTTATTCGTTGTCGTCCCTTTATTAGCAGTTGACTTGTCATACTTCGTTGCTTTCACGAGCATTTGCTTCGTTTTAGCTCCAGCTAAACCGTCAACGGGTAATCCGAATTTCTCTTGAAAATTCCGAAGTGCCCAATATGTACCCCATCCGAAAACACCATCCACTTTTCCCGTATAAAATCCGTTATATTTCAAACGAGATTGCAGTTCAATGACATCTTCGCCAGATGCCCCTCTTTGAATGACTTGATTAGAAAAAGCTTCTACATTCTTTAGTTGTATACTACTGACCATTAAAGACAGTCCTATGAACGCAAGTAAAACTGCTATTTTAAAAATAGCCTTTTTGTGCATAATTTTCCCTCCTTAATTACGGAAATGATTTCTTGGTTATGTTTTGTAAAAGCCTCGCTTTTATGTAAAGAAGACAAAAAAATCCAAACTCATATCGTTGAAAAAATATGTAAACAATATACAAAAAAGATAAAAGGAGTTCATCATGAAGAAATTGTTAAAGCGTGTCGCACTTGTCATTCTGTTCCTAACAACATGTTCAAATATATATACAGGCTCATCAATTGTTCATGCGCAGCCGCCGTATGCCAAATGGGGTAAGCTTGCCGTAGAAAAGACGAAAGAACAATACCCAAAAGCAGAAATTATTGACTATCTTCATATAGGTAGAAAACCAAAAACAGTTCAAATAACTGTTGAAAAATTTAAATTGTGGTTACGTGAGAACGGAAAAGAATACGGTGTTTTTGTTGATGTAGAATTTGAAACGAAGACGGAGAAATTTATAAAGTTGTCGTTTCAGAAGACGAGTAGATAAAGTGAAACTTTAATCAGTGGGGGTTTTGTTCATCTCCCACTAATCATCCGCCCTCACCAATCGGACTTTTACGGGCAGCCCGACAAATAGCTGGATAAAGTGAAACCCCCACTGTTAAAACAGACACAGTGGGGGTTCTTGCATTTCTAAAATTTTTCCCTAAAGTTTCGATTCCCTAAAAATCTTACCAATATACAAATAGAGCCAATTACAACTGCTATCCCTATACTGTATAAAAGTACTTTACCATACCCACCTATTCTTGGATCTAAAAACGGATATGGATACCAATTCACGATTGGGCCACGTATTAAGCTATATACAACGTAAAAACACGGGAATAAGAGCCAACTTGCAGATTGTTTCCAAGTGATTTTCTTAATAGGTGGATTTAAAATCCAATCTAAAAGCATTGCAATCGGCATGATATAATGTAGCACAGTATTTACCCATGGTATTGCCGTTTGAAGTGACTCTTCTAACCCTCTTAGTAACAAAAAATAAACGAGTCCTGTCGTAAGTATGTATACCGTTGCTGCACCACGAAGTATACTAAACTGTTCTGAGCGACCAAATGTAGCTGTTCCGATACTGCTTAAAAGGAGAATACATGCAACTAAAATGTTACTTTCGATAGTAAAGAAACTAAAAAAGTTAACTGGATTGAACGGTTTCACTTGTGCCCTGATTATGAATTGCGTAATAATGGCGCTACATACTAGAAGACTTAAACAGAATCTAAATAAAGATAAAATTTTTTCATCCTTCATACATTCCCTCCTTTTCTTATATATAATTAGAAATTCCCTGTACATGCTCAATAAATAGTTTTAATGGAACGAGCCCACGTTTTGGCATATGACTACTTATAATAGCTACTACTTCTAACTGAGGAATGATAACGATGTATTGTCCGCCGTATCCCATAGTGAAATATATACAATACGGTATGTGAAATCTTTCGGTATGTAATACCCACCAGTGATATCCATATGCGCCGACATGTTCATATGTTTCAAAATGCGCCCTACTTGACTCTTCTAACCATTTCGCTGATACAATTTCTTTTTCATTCCAATATCCATTTTGCAAACATAATTTTCCTAATTTTAATAAATCGGTAGATTTCATTTTCATACCGAAGCCGCCGACATATATACCCTGCGGATCTTGTTGCCACTCGTATTCGTTAATTTCTAATGGATTAAATAAATATTTCTTTGCAAACCGCTCTGTCGACATTCCAGTAGCTTCTTGAATAATATAGCTCAGTAAATGAGAAGAACCTGAATTATAATTCATTTTTGTAGCAGGTTCTTCAATTATTGGCTTTTCTAATATGTACTGTACCCAGTTCTCTGATTCTACAAAGTCATTTGGGAATACTACTCCATTCCCAAACTCTTTCCAGTCCTCACCAGTAGTCATTGTTAATAAGTGATATAGTGTTAAATTATGTTTTCCCCTAGGTACATTTTCAATCCACTCTGTGATCGGTGTATGTATATCATTTATATAGCCCTTATCAACTG
>NZ_JBNLYE010000305.1:0-4832 GCF_050172095.1 Bacillus sp. GMs2/2 | reverse complement strand
TCCATTATTTTGGTTGAATAAGGGCAGAGCTACTTTTGCTGTCATAAATGTGTTAGATGAATTAATGATAGCCTGCCTCGGTGTAATCTCCCCTGTTGGTGTTCCAGGCGCATTCGTAATGTTATTTTGATTATCATACTGAAAAGTACCTTTATCTAAATAAGTATCTTCTGGTTGGAAAAGCTTTTCATTTAATCCAATTAAAATAGTGAGTGGTTTTATAGTAGAAGCCATATTTACATAAGATTCACCATACTTTAATTTTTGAATTGCTTTATTTTGCGAAAGAGATTTAATGTTTTCTTTTCTAGAAGATACATGTGTATTTAATATATTTGGATTAAAAGCTACCGAGTTGGCCATAGTTAAAATTGCGCCAGTTTTTGCATCGCTCACTATAGCATAACCAGCTTTAGCATCAGGTGTTTTCTTAATTTGAGATTTTAATGCTTCTTCTGCCTTTTGCTGCAACTCAGAGTCTAAAGCTAGCCGCACATCTTTTCCTTTTTGTACTTTTTGAATGTTCCATAAGAACTTTTTATTATTCAATTTAAAAATAAGAGTTTTGCCTGGTTTTCCTTTTAAATCATTTTCATATTGCAGCTCAATCCCGCTTTTTCCAACAGCCATATGCTTGGACTTAAGGTCATTTTCTACATACCCAATTACTTGTGAACCAATTTCGTGTTTAGGGTAATATCGAATCCATTCATCTTTAATTATTACATTATTGGGTTTGTTTTTGTTTATGAATGCAAGTTCATTCTCATTTATATCAGAGTATAACGGTATATCATTCATAGTCTTCTTTTTACAAGATTGTTGTAATTGAGATTTTATGTTCTCTGTAGAAATATCATGTTGAAACTCGCTTGAAAATTGGTTAAAAAAAGCTAATGTGTTTGATGTATCTTGTTTCGATAGCTTTTCATCATTAGAAGTGCAATATAGAGACTTAACTTTCTTATTTGTAGCTAGCATTACACCATTTTTATCAAAAATCTTTCCTCTTTCAGCTGAAGAAGTTGCGATAGTAATTGAAATGAATTTTATTTTTACTAAAAGTAGTAAAATCAAACCTACAATAGAAAGAACCGCAAAAAATCTCCATCTTCTTGTATGTAACATATAACCCTCCCTTATGTAGCCTATTTCATCTTATATTTAATTATTTTTTTTGTAAATGTGGAACAACTTTATTGTTTAGGTTGTCTATTAAGTATTACAGCATGAAGAAAGGAATAATTAGCATGAAAATTTACTAGCAAGTTTATATGTAAGTTTAATAAGAGTTATTATACAGTTTAGCACTTCTAATGCAAGTGGCAAAAAAAATAGAGAGAAAACAAGAAGGGAGAGTTATTAATTCCGTAGCTAAGCGAAAAGGAATGGTTGCTTACAAGGATTAAGCAAAAAATTGAGGCGATATTTATAACCGATTATCGGTATCTAATATATAAGGAATGCTTTTAGTATTTGTAGCAATTCCTGAAAGGATTAAATGGAGGATTTATGAAAGGACAAAAAGGCAAGAAGCAGAAGACATATATATCTATTCGATTAAATATAATGTTCCTTTGCATATTTGTACTATTCTCAGCTATTATTATGCAGCTAGGAAAGGTACAAATCGTTGAGGGAGAGGCTTATAAGAACCAAGTGGAAAGTAGTCAAAATGCAATAACTAGTATTCCAGTTCCACGTGGACAAATTTTAGATCGAGAAGGGAAAACAGTTGTTAATAATAAATCTCTTCGCACAATTACGTATACAAGGGTGAAGGGAATTACGAGTGAAGATATTTTAAAAACAGCAAAAGACTTGGCGAAAGTACTTGAAATGCCTGAACAAGATATAAATAAATTAACAGATATCGATAAAAAAGATTTTTGGATGCAGTTGAATTTGAAACGTGCGGAGACAAAGATTACTAAGAAAGATATAGAAAAGTTTAAAGAAAAGGGTATAGAGGGAAAAGAGTTAGATAAAAAAATAGAAGACTTAAGACGAGGTCGTGTTACAGAGGTAGAATTAGCAGAATTAACAGCACAAGATTTAAAGGTGTTAGCTATTAAAAGTAAAATGAGTTCAGGTTATCAACTAACACCACAAATTATTAAAAAAGATGTAACAGATGAAGAGTATGCGCGGATAAGTGAAAACCTTGCGAATTTTCCAGGAGTAGATGCAACTGTTGATTGGGAACGTAATTATGTAAATGGTAATTTATTTCGTTCTGTATTAGGAAATATTACGAGTAGTGAAGAAGGATTACCGAAAGAAAATTTAGATTCTTATTTAGTACGTGGATATAACCGTAATGATCGTGTTGGAAAAAGTTATATTGAACAACGATATGAAGATGTATTACACGGCACAAAAGAAGAAGTGAAAAATATTACTGATAAATCAGGAAACATTGTTAGCACAGAAATAATCTCTAAAGGAAAAAGTGGTAATAGTTTAACATTAACGATTGATATGGAATTACAAAAGAAAGTGGAAGAAAGTATAGAAAAAAACTTGAGAGCTTTTAAGAGTTCAGAGCCACTGCTCGATCGAGCTTTTGTTGTCATGACGAATCCAAATAACGGACAAATTTTATCAATGGCAGGCAAAAAGATTGTAGAAAAAGAAGGGAAAATAGAGGTTGAGGATTTGGCATTAGGAAACATGACAACTTCGTATGAGCTAGGGTCAGCTGTAAAAGGTGCTACTTTATTAACTGGATATGAGACAGGGGCAATACATCCAGGAGATCAATTTTATGACGCGCCGATGAAATTTAAAGGTACACAAGCTAAGAAATCGTGGAATGTATCCGGATTTGGTAATATTAATGATTTACGGGCTTTACAAGTATCTTCGAATGTATACATGTTCCAGACAGCTTTAAAAATTGCGGGAGTTAATTACGTACCAAATGGCTCATTGGATATTAAACAAGGAGCATTTGATACGATGCGCTATTATTTCAAGCAATTTGGTTTAGGTGTCCCAACAGGTATTGATTTACCGAATGAAATAATTGGACAAACGAGAAAAGTAGATAGTCAACCTGGGTTTTTACTAGATTTTTCTATCGGTCAGTATGATACGTATACGCCGTTGCAATTAGCGCAATATATTTCAACGATTGCGAATGGTGGTTATAGAATGCAACCTCAAATTGTACAAGAAATACGAGAACAATCAATAAAAGAAGAGGTTGGCAAAGTTATACGTTCCATAGAGCCTGTCGTATTAAATCGAATTGATATGAAGAAAGAACATATTGATCGGATAAAAGAAGGGTTTAGATGGGTATTCCAAGAAGGTGATGGAACTGGCGTGAAATATTTCAAAAACGCGCCATATAAACCAGCAGGAAAGACAGGAACAGCCCAAACTGTATATGGTGGAGATGACCCGATTGGTAGAAATGCAAAAGGAGAACGTATGGAATGTTACAACTTAACGTTAGTTGGATATGCTCCATATGATAATCCAGAAGTAGCATTTTCCGTAGTAGTTCCATGGCTTCATGATGATAAAAATGGAATTAATTCTATAATTGGAAAGGAAGTATTAGATGTATACTTTGATTTGAAACAGCAACGTATACATGGTGAAGCTACTAGTACAGGTAGTTCTAAGCAAAATTAGAGTACTTTTCTCAGGGAAGAGACCCTGTTCATATAAAGCCATTTATAAGTAAAAAAATGAAATATGAAATAAGAGATAGAGGCGTCGTAGCTACTATCTCTTATTTTGTTAATAACTCTCATACTAGCTATAATTTTTTTAGTTTGTGGAACAAATTTGGTTCGGTGATTGTCTATTATGTGTACGTATAAAAAGGTGCTAAAAATTTGGAAGGAATGATGATTTTGAAAAATAAGAGGATGCTAAAAATAGGAATATGCGTTGGTATATTAGGTTTAAGTATTACAAGCCTAGAAGCTTTTACAGGAGAGTCACTGCAAGTTGAAGCGAAAGAAAAGACTGGACAAGTGAAACATAAAAATCAGGCGACGCATAAAGAGTTCTCACAACTTGAGAAAAAATTTGATGCTCGAGTAGGTGTATATGCGATTGATACTGGTACAAATCAAACAATCTCTTATCGATCTAACGAAAGATTTGCCTTCGCATCAACCTACAAGGCTTTAGCAGCAGGAGTATTACTACAGCAAAACTCAATTGATACATTAAATGAAGTAATCACATTTACGAAAGAAGACTTAGTGGATTATTCACCTGTGACAGAGAAACATGTAGATACTGGAATGAAACTAGGAGAAATTGCTGAGGCTGCTGTTCGTTCAAGCGATAATACTGCAGGGAACATTTTATTTAATAAAATAGGAGGACCGAAAGGATATGAAAAAGCGCTTAGGCATATGGGGGATCGGATTACTATGTCTGATCGCTTTGAAACAGAATTAAACGAAGCTATTCCAGGAGACATTCGTGACACTAGTACAGCGAAAGCTATTGCTACGAATCTTAAAGCTTTTACGGTCGGAAATGCACTTCCAGCTGAAAAACGTAAAATTCTTACAGAGTGGATGAAAGGAAATGCTACAGGGGACAAACTTATTCGTGCAGGCGTACCAACTGAATGGGTAGTTGGAGATAAATCAGGTGCTGGTAGTTACGGGACAAGAAATGATATTGCTATCGTTTGGCCTCCAAATAGAGCACCAATTATCATCGCAATTTTATCTAGTAAAGATGAGAAAGAGGCAACCTATGATAATCAACTCATTGCAGAGGCAACTAAAGTTATAGTTAAGGCTCTTAAATAGTATTTTAGTTTTCGCATTTTTAACATGAAAGTATTAAAAGTA
>NZ_JBNLYE010000304.1:0-4847 GCF_050172095.1 Bacillus sp. GMs2/2 | reverse complement strand
CTACTGCACATTTATTAAGAAATATCCCCCTATTGAAAGAAAGTATAGCGATTATTGATCCGTCAAAAAAACATTATTTTCAGCCACTATGGAGTTTAGTGGGGGGAGGAATTGTTTCAAAGAAAAGTACAATGCGTGATCAAGAATCGCTTATTCCAAAAGGGGCAACGTGGATCCCTAAAAGTGTTGTTAAGTTATTTCCGGATGAAAATAAGATACTGTTAGATGACGGACTGCTGCTTGAGTATGAAATTCTTATTGTAGCAGCTGGTATACAAATAAATTGGGAAGGTATTAAAGGCTTAAAAGAATCTATTGGGACTAATGGGGTATGTAGCAATTATTCTTATACATATGTTGATTCTACTTGGAGAGAAATCGAAAAATTTAAAGGAGGAAATGCGCTTTTTACCCACCCTAATACTCCTATTAAATGCGGTGGTGCTCCACAAAAAATTATGTATTTAGCAGAGGAGTATTTTTGTAATAGTGGTGTAAGAAACAGAAGTGAAGTAATGTTTTATTCTGCAAACAGTAACATCTTTCAGGTTCCGCGATATGCAAATACTTTAGAACAAGTACTAGAAAGAAAGCAAATTATAACGAACTATAATAAAAACTTAGTAGAGATTATCGCTGAAAAAAGAGAAGCAATTTTTGAAGATATGCAAACAATGAAAAGAGAAACAGTACCATATAGTATGATACATGTTGTTCCACCAATGGGACCACCTAACTTTATCAAAGAAAGTGAGATAAGTGATCATCAGGGCTGGGTAGATATAAGTCCTTATACTTTGCAGCATGTACAGTATAAGAATATTTTCGGACTTGGAGATTGTACCAATTTACCTACCTCTAAAACTGGAGCAGCAATTCGAAAGCAAATACCTGTCTTAAAACAAAATATTATGGACGTACTTAACGGAAGAGATTTACAGGCTAAATATGATGGATATACATCATGTCCGATTGTTACAGGATATAAAAGTCTTATACTTGCTGAATTTAACTATGAACATGAGCCTCAAGAAACGTTTCCATTTAATCAAGCGAAAGAACGGTATAGTATGTTTTTACTTAAAAGATATATGTTGCCATATATGTATTGGAATTTAATGTTGAAAGGGATTCTATAGGAGAAGATAAAAAGTGGTTACAAAAATTGAAAATTAATTTGAAATAACTAATTGGAGGGAATAGCTATGCTTTTAAAATATTTTTATGATGAAAAATTAGCACATGCTTCCTATTTAGTAGGTTGTCAGAAAGAAGGCGTAGCAATCGTTATTGATCCTAGTCGCTATATAGAACAATATATAGAATTTGCTAAGAAAGAGGGGATGGAAGTAATTGCTGCGGCTGAGACTCATATTCATGCTGATTTTCTTTCTGGGTCTAGAGAACTTTCTAATCTTTACCATGCAAATTTATATGTATCTGATGAAGGAGATTGTGATTGGAAATATCAATATCTTAACGAAGGTCGATACAAATTGGTTAGAGAGGGCACAGAGTTTAAAGTAGGTCATATAAAATTTAATGTAATTCACACCCCAGGGCATACGCCTGAAAGTATTTCTTTTTTAGTAACTGATACAAGTCAAAATAATTATACGAATGATAAACCGATAGGAATATTCACAGGTGATTTTATATTTGTAGGAGATATAGGAAGACCGGATTTATTAGAAACTGCAGTCGGTATTAAAGATACTGCAAAAATAGGAGCGAAACAATTATTTGATTCTATACAAAAAATAAAAATACTTCCTGATTATTTGCAAATATGGCCATCACATGGTGCGGGAAGCGCATGTGGAAAAGCATTAGGAGCAATTCCAACTTCTACATTAGGTTATGAAAAGATGTTCAATTGGGCATTTCGGTGTAATGAAGAAAGTGATTTTATATCGACTTTATTGACGGGACAGCCAGAGCCTCCAAAGTATTTTTCATTAATGAAGAATTTAAATAAGTATGGTCCGCCAATTCGTAAGAAGAGAAAAAGTACTGCTATTAATACAGTAGAAGAACTTCAAGAAATTTTGAAGAGCGTTTATCAAATAGTTGATATAAGGGATGTAGAGAGTTTTGCTGCAGGTCATATCGAGAAGTCAATTAACATACCTTATAACAATTCTTTCACAACTTGGTGTGGATGGTTATTAGATTATAAAAAAGAAACTTTAATAATTCTAGATGAGGAAAAAGTTAAAGTAGAGGCAGTTATTAGAGAATTTGAATCTATTGGGTTAGATAATATTATTGCTTTTGCACCCTTAAAAGTAATACAAAGACTTGATAGATTTGAAAGTTACAAAGAAAAAACATCGATTGAATTATATCCGCATATAAAAGGTGGAAGCGTTAAGGTTATCGATGTGCGTAGTAAAAAAGAGTGGGAGGAAGGACACCTTCATGATGCAATACATATCACTTTAGGTAATCTATTTGAACAACTAGATTATATACCGAAAGATTTTCCAATAGTTTTGCAATGTCGAACCGGATTACGTTCCGCTATAGCAGCTAGTATTTTACAAAGAGCTGGTATAAAGGAAGTAGTGAATTTAAAGGGAGGATTTCTTGCATGGAAAGAAGAAGGGCTTCCTTATACAACATGCAATCTCAATGTGTAGGAAAATATTATATGCTAGGTAAGAATAATTAAAAGAAGTTATAGATGACGTGTTAGAAAAGGGAATCATAATTGTCGCAGATTCAGGAAATACATTAGGATTATTAATTGATTATCCAGTTAAATATGAAAATGTAATATTTGTTTTAGCATTAAATAATTTAACATTGGATCCATCTTTTATGGAATGGCAGTGTTGGAAGTACTTAGGTATTATCAATAAGAACCCAATTTAAAATTCTCTTGGATGCAAGAGAATTTTTTTATTGGGAATAGTAAGGGGGAGGGGAGGTGCATTACATATGGGAAAAGGTAGAAGTAATAATGCTGGTAAAAAGCAACCGAATTTTGATGATTCATCTAATTTTGCTAAACAAAGCCAACCGACAGAAAAGAAGAAGAAATAAGAACAGGAGCTCTCTTGATAAAGGGAGCTCCTGTTAAAAGTGGACTGACGTTTCAGAATAACATATCGATGGATTAACCCAATAGCCATAAATACAAGGTTTTAATTTTTCGAAGGGCACCTAATTTAATATTATTGTCCCGCTTTTTTATACTTATTGACGCGTTAAATCCATTTAAAATGCTCCTTAATGGCGTTGGGCGTGACCTTCATTAAAATTTTTTAAACCTAATGGGACTTACCATTAAGAGGGCGAGGATTAAAGTAATCCATGCATTACTATATGAAAACAATGCCATACCAGCCAATGATAATCCTGCAGCTGGAATAGGTAATCCCTTAAAATATCCAATAGTTGGTTTAATACTAAATTTAGCTAATCTTAAAGCACCCATTGTTGGGAATAGGATAAATGCCAAAGAAGTTAAAATAGAAGGTGTTGCTATCGTATGAAATAAAAGCGCAGGAGCGACGCCGAAACTAACAATATCAGCTAAGGAATCCAATTCTACGCCAAACTCACTGTTCACTTTTAATTTTCTTGCAATTCTTCCATCAAGAAAATCTAAAACAGCTGAAAAGAAAATGAGAATGGAGGCTGCTCCTAAATATTCACTCATATTCAAGGTGATTGAGAAAACACCGCACAATAAATTTCCAATCGTAAATAAATTCGGTATAACTTTTACAAGCTGATTAAACAAGTTTGTTCCTCCTAAATTAATTAAACTTCACATTTCTGTAGCAATTTCTATATATTCTTCCGTTATTCTTAAAAATATATGACCACTGTATTACTGTAAGCTAATTAAATTTCGATAAGAGAAAAATTGATTTCTTAAATGCTCCACTGGTTTATAAAAATGTTTAATCATTTTCAGTACGCGTTATTGAATATTAGCACTTGATAGTTGATCTTTCGAGTAGTCAGGGATTTTCCAGTTCTGGTGCAAAAAATTCAAGGTAATTAAAAATAATCTCTAAAAAGGAGACATAATGATACTATTATTTTAAAAAGGTTCGTGGTTGGTATCGAATATAAAAAAATAGAATTTTTATACAAAAATCACCCGAAAGGGTGCCTTTTGTACCTCTTAAAATGACTGAAGATGTGTTTACTTGAGTTCATTAGGTAGTTAGAGGTTGATAGACTATCTTTAACGAAAATGTTGAGCAGTTCATCTTCATTATATATCAATTTAATAATGATTGGGGATTTAGAAAGTTCCATGGAAAGTACATATCAACCTGATTGGAAGATTGGAAATTTAATAACTGGTGATACATTTTACTTAACGCAACATTTTGGTGCGCAAATGAAAATTTTTAAAGTCCACACAAATGGTACCCTAGAACGATTCCAAACAATAGAACCAGAATTAAAATAAAGTTTTTGTAGCATCAATTAAATTCATTTCTTTTTATGCAAACACACTTTCAGCGGAACTAACTTCTTCACTATTTTGCGCTGGAAAGACTTTATAAAAAATGGTTACGTTTTCTGATCTTGAAATAACCCTCTCAAATTGCAATCCTGCTTTTTCTAAAAGCTTTACTGCATCAACAATAGAAGTAATTGCTACAAAAGTTTTTCAAATAAAATTTATAAAAGCTTGATAGGTAATACCAAGGGAAAAGACCGTAGCTACTATATGTGCAGTCCATTTAGGCATATTTAAATTTAATACGGTATTGTACAACATTCCATATACGATACAAATGATTAATATGAATGCAATGAATTGAAGAACTAATAAAAATAGCGGTTGTTCCATTTATTCTCACTTCCTTTATTTGATA
>NZ_JBNLYE010000303.1:0-4861 GCF_050172095.1 Bacillus sp. GMs2/2 | reverse complement strand
AATCCCTACGGAATATTGAATTTCTTTATTTTCAATTGTCATGTATATCATCCTCACATTCTATCAATTATTTTTTGTGCCATAATATCAGCGATTTTGTCACCTTCTGCATCAAAGGTATTCTGAACAAAGTGTTTTCCCTTCACACGTCCCTTACCATTTGCTTTTTTATGGCCATGTTCAACTAAATACCAATACCAAGCTTCATCTTTAAATTCCACAGATACACGATCATCTTTCACAACAACCTTTAGGCTATCTCTTAAATGTGTTCGCTTGTTTTTACTGGATGCTTTGATTTTTGGCTTTAATTTACTAGCAAAATACTTCGCCGCTTCATCTAATACATCCAGTTCGACCTTTTTATTCACTCGTAATAGCGTATTAATATCTTCTAAAGCTTCAGCAAAACCATTGTTATTTGAAGCCATTACTGGATACACCTCACATACGTTATAAACTGCGTGATAGTGTCGTCATTCTCGTCATAACCCATTCCATCAAACTGAGAATAAGACACGCCTACTTCATTAAAAACAGCCTTTAATGGCTCATAATCTTTTTCAGTTCCATTTGTGATAACTGCAATTTGATAAAGTGGCATATCTTTTAGGACCTTATTAGAAGCCCTCTTATGTTGCTCATTCACAAATTCATACACAATATAAGGGTAATTTATCCCTGTAGGAGCACTATCACGAGAAACTGGAATACCAGATTTCTTCATAAGACTTCGCAACTGTTCAAAATTAATTTGCATACGATAGTGACACCTCCATCAATCGGTCTTCTTCTTTTACATAAATGCGCTCAATGTTATAAATACGGCCACCAACTTTTACGCGATAATTCTTTTGATTGTTTTCAATGTCACGATCAATACGAACTTCAATTTTCTTTACAATTTCATTCGTATCTTTTGTTGTGAATTTATCAGTGGCCGTAACTCCAATGTTGTTATATCGAATTTTCCGTTCTAATGGATATCCCATCACAACACGGTCTGTTACTGGATCAATCGTCTCTCCTAATTTGAGTAGCTCACCCATCCATTTGAGTTTATTCGTCTTCCTCTTCGGCATCATAAACCTCCTGGACAAAGAATGGTGTCAAAGCATCCAAAGCTTGTTCTAATTCTTTTTCAGCTACACGATATTCATAAAAAATACCTGCACACATAATGACCAGGTATTCCACTTCTCTTCCACATGCTTTTTTTACATATCGTTGACCTTGCTTAATATAAAAAGAGAGCATAGAATCATCCATACCCTCTTCCCAATGAATATGAGATTTTAATTTCTCAATTAAATCATCCATATTAAGCCCCAGTAGAAGCTTTTAAAACATACTTATAAACTGGAACTTCAAATGGAGAATGAATTAATTGAGCATCTAGTAAGTTCCAGATACGGAAGCCTACACGGTTTGTACGTGAGAATAACTCAACTAACTTTTGTACTTCTAGTGATCCAATAACATCTTGAATATAGAACTTAGAGAAATCACCGAAGTAGAATACTGGTGTATCTGGTGAATCAGGGATATCAATTGCATCTTCTTCCTCAACAGGGAAGCCTAATAATGTATAACCAATGCCGCCCTCTGCTTGATTAAATGGACGAAGTAATGGGAAACCATCATCCGTCTTCATTGTTTCAATTTTTGTTAGTGCTGCTGTATTTAACACCCATCTTGCTTTTTTACGAATTTCTTTAACCGGTGTATTTTTCATTTTTACTAATGCATCATAGAGATTTTTTTCATCCGTTTTAAATTCAACGGCTTTCTTTGCCAATGCACCATCATTTATATTATTAGCTTCATCACCATTAACCATATATTGAGTTTCTTTACGAACATAAGCTTTTTTCAGCTCATCCATAACAATTTGTTCAATCGGTAAACCTGTACGTGCTAATAATTTTTTCGTCACTGTAGCCAGTGCATCAAATTCCGTTGGTGATAATTCGATTTCATCGAACTCGATATCCGTTTCTGGCATTTCATTATTTGTTCGCTCATTTTTATGACCTTGTGCTTCTGCCTTTTTAACTAAAACAGGATACTTAATATTTTCTTTTGTTTTTACTCCTGTTCCTAATCGACGTAAGAAGTTTTCTTCTTGAGCATACGTAATAATTTCTTTACTCAAGAAATCTGGAATCGTAACAGAACCATTACCAGTCACTAACCCTAATGCACGTGCTTCCTTTTCATCAATATTACCAACAATGTAGTTAGCAAATACGGAACGAATTTCTGTTTCTTTGTTTGCACGATGACCTTTAGTAGAAAGAGCTGCTGCGATAGATGCTGAAATAGCTGAACGTTGTTCTTCTGACAGTTCCGTTTTTTCATTCGGATTTTCTTTTGCTGCTGGGTCTTCTTTTTTATCTGGATCTTCATCTTTCTTTTTGTCCGGATCTTCTCCTTTTTCTTCCGCTTCTAATTTTGCTAACTCATCAGTGATAGTTTGTACTTCCTTTGTTAATTCTTCTACTTCAGCTTTAATTACTGCTAATTCTTCTGAACGAACTTCATTTTTTTCTACTTTCCCTTGTAATTCTGCTAATCGAGATTTCGTTCTTGTTAAAGATGCGTTTAAGATTTCTTTTAAATTCATGTTAATTTTCCTCCAAAACTTTTTTTATTTGTTTAATAAGATTATTTCTTTCTTCTGTATCACCTTCCACAACTGTTTTTACAGCTGCTTCTTCACTTCTCATTTCAATCATGGCTGTATTTTCGCCCCTGGTTTCAATGGAAGTAGCAACATAGGCTGGTGTCATATCTAAAATAGAAACTTCTAAGAGTTCTAATTCTTCAATAGATCGTTTTTGAACACCAGATTCGCCTTCTTCCCAGGAATCTTTTTCAGAAACAAAGCCAAATGACCAACCACGCAATTCTTTATTCCTTGCTTTCTCAATTATTTGTTCATCTGTAACTGTAGCAATGGCTCTTAAACCAATATTGTCTTCGTACAATTCCAGATTGCCATTTTCAATAGAACCAAGCTTTCTATTTTTGTTGTGATTAAAAAGCAAGTCCACATTCTTTGCTTTCTTTAACGCTTTTTCAAATGTCTTAGGAACAATTTTCTCTTTGAAATATCCCCTTGGTGAAGGCAACATTCGACTTTCCCTGTCCACAACATTTACGTAACCATCAAGTATGACTTGATTCCCTCGGACCTCAATTTTCATCATTTTCACATCCTTTCATTCCTAGAAATAGTTTTTCTGCTATCATTTGATGAGTAAGGAGGTGATCCCAATGATTTTATCTATCCAAACAGAAAAAGATTTTAAAGAAAATTTTGAGTTCGCTCACAAAACGTTAGCGTTTATTGACGAAATTGACATTGAAAATCGCGCCAAATTTCAATCCATTTCACAGATTTCTAAAACAAAGTATTTAATCCGTTTCAAAAGTTATTCTTTTCCTGGTTGTCAAGACTACAGCATAACAATTGAAGCAATATATTCGGAGAACCAATGGCTAATTTCTCTTTTGAATAAACCCGTAGATTAACAATTTTATAAAACAAATAGGGAGGCTTCTCTTGTTCTACTGAACACATCAAAATGCCATTTCCAGTCCTACAATTTCCAACTACCACATCGAACATTGTAGGACTTTTCTTATGAATTCTAATATCCATGTCTCCACAACTAACATGAATTGTATCTCCCTTCACGTTTAGTCACCTCCTTCCACTGAACCATCGGCCGCTTCTTTCTTACCGATTTCGGTTATATCATTTGAAATATAAATAGATTGTGATTCCTTTGTATTTTGTTTAGGGAATCCAAGCATATCGGCAACATGATCAGGTGAAGTAATAGCTGTACGCACAAGGTTGTAACCGATATTTGTCTTGTTGCTATAAGTAACAAAATCAAGAATATTTATCTTAAACTTAATTCGTTTCCCCGAATTTTGACCATAAAAAAGAAGACTCAAATGGTCTTCAAAATTTTTCATTATTGGTCTAACTGCCTTGTTATGGATATACATCATTGCTTTCTCAATATCTTCTTTGATTAGCTCTGTGTATGTATCCACATTTATGCCTAAATACTTACCTAAATCTTTTTTATATACATTTAGGTATGCTAGGGTCTTTTCGTCGTCTAACGGGCTTTTAAGTGTGTCTATTGAATACCCTTTTCCAAGAGGAATCATTTTTACAGACCTTGCTTCATCGATTGATTCCAGTTGATCTAAAATTGCATTGATTAATTTTGACTGCGCACCATTCTGTGGATTGATATGGGCATCTAAATTTAACAAGAATGCTAATAGTCCACCCTTTTTATATTTGTCAGTTAAAGTTTTCTCAGCTGACATAACGCCCTCAAGTGTATCTCTTCCCAAATCAAGAAGGCCTTTTCCTCTTAAATGATCTGCGCCAATATTTTTCACATGACGAATCATAAACGGAGGAATTTCGTGACCACCAATATTAAAATGCTCTACTAAATTATCATCTAACTCTGTAAATACATTTGAAGCTAAATGTATTTGAGCACCATTTAATACAGGGAACGTTTCTCCCTCGAGTAAATAAGTATTCGTCATTAATTTAATGAATTCAGATTGTGTAAGATAATCATTCGGATTCTTTAAAATACGAAGTGCAATATCATCTTTAGTTTCATTCCCAAATTCATCTTCCACAACAATATCAGCCAATACCATTTGATTACTGATGTCTTGTAACAACTCGTAAACATCGCTAGATTGTAAGATGTTTGAATCTGTAACATACACACCACCATAACGAATACTCTTCCCTAAAACATCATCAAGATAACCACGCTTTTCAGCCTTTTTAAATAAGTAATTTGAAAAC
>NZ_JBNLYE010000302.1:0-4872 GCF_050172095.1 Bacillus sp. GMs2/2 | reverse complement strand
CTCCCTTTTTCATATATAGATTATTTTTCTGTTTCTTTAATTTTAGTTTGTACTTCGCCAGTTTTAATTTTATTGCTTTCTGAGAAGCGTAATAAATCGCCTTCAATAATTTTGTCAGACATTCGTAATTCATTTTGGGCACGTTTAATGAGGGCTTGAGCTTCTTTTTTTGGTAAATCTACAATTTCACCTGTTATACGGTCGTAGAAAGTGTTGTTTTTGTATGCATACTTATCTGTAACGAAGCTACCATCACGTAAAACAACAAAGCCAGTATATTCATCTGAAAACATATCATGGCCAAAACGAATATCATTCGTAGAATCAACACCTAATAAATTTAGAATAGTAGGTTTCATATCGATTTGTCCCGTAGGCTTTGAAATAGTTTGACCTTCTGTTTGTCCAGGAATATGAATATATAAAGGTGTACGTTGTAAATTTAAAGTATCAAATTCTGTTATTTGATCTTTTTCTAAAAACTGTGCCATTGCACGATTATGTTTTTCGGAAATACCATAATGATCACCGTATAACACAATAATAGAATCATCGTAAAGCCCCTCGGCCTTTAGACGTTCAATAAATTTTTTAATTGATTCGTCTAAGTAACGTACTGTTACGATGTAACGATCAAATACGCCATTACCAGAGTTGTATGGTTCAATGAATTTTGTATCTTCATCATACGTAAATGGATAATGGTTTGTTAAAGTGAGGAAACGAGCATAGAATGGTTGATTAACAGTTTTTAATATATCTACTGATTGATCAAAGTATTCGATATCTTTTAATCCCCAATTTAAATTTGTTTCTGGTGTAATTTTGTAATCAAGCTCATTATAGTAACGATCATAACCAAGAGCAGAGTACATGATATTACGATTCCAAAATGTTGCGTTATTCGCATGGAATACAGAAGTGAAATAACCTTGCTGACGTAAAATTTCTGGAGTCGCAGTATAATCATTGTTACCGTGTGTGAAGAATACAGCCCCTCGATTTAATGGATACAACGACGTATCGATTAGAAATTCAGAATCGGATGTTTTCCCTTGACCAGTTTGATGGAAAAAGTTATCAAAGTAATAACTTTCATTTATGAATTCATTTAGGAATGGTGTAACTTCTTGCCCATTGACTGATGCTCCTATTAAGAAGGTTTGCAAGGATTCAAGAGTGACTACAATTACGTTTTTTCCTTTCGCTACACCAAACATATTAGGGTTTGGCTCGCTTTGGTTTGCTTTTACGTAGTTTTCAGTTTCTTGTAATTTACTACTATCAGCAAGCGCTTTTTGTGAACCGGCTTTTACTTGCAGTGTTAAGTCATATACTTGGTGAGTATATAAGCCTAAATTTTTGACAAGCATTACTCGGTCGAATGATCTCGTTAATAATTCAGGGCGCTCTTTTTCTGCAAGATGTAGATTCGCAAAGAATACACCAATTGTTAAAAGAAAGTATAACAAGCGTGTAGAATGAGTTACACGTTCGGTTTTAAAGACCAATGATTTCTTTTTTAATAAAATAAAGAAGAAAACAATGTCTATGAATGCGAGTATAATTTTGTAGTTTAATATTTCTATAATACTGCCGCCTAATTGTCCAAAGTTTGAGGTTTGTCCAAGTACTGGTAATGTAACGAAATCACTATAAAAATCATAGAACATTACATTTCCAACGAGTACGATTGTTAATAAGAAATTAATACATAGCGCTATATAATTTCGCTTTTCACCAGTTGAAAATAATGCTAATCCAACAAATGCTAATGATGCGGCTAGAGGACTAATAAACAAAATAAGCTCTTGCGTTGAAGACTCGATTTTTAAATCAAAACTGAATCGCGTAATAAGATATGTTTTTAACCATACTGCTAAAGCCATTATTATAACAAAGCTTATATTTTGCATTTGTAAATTTATTTTATTCTTCATTTTTACACCTTCTTTATACAATTTATTTAACTGAAGTTATATATTATGTTTTTATAACTATTGGAGTGTAATGAACCATTTAGAATCTGTTTTCTAAAGGGAATAATTTGAAGTATTCATATACATACAATGGGGATTTTTAAAGCGTAGTAGCATAAATATAACTCTTTTTGAGAAACGGGCAGAACAAGTCATAGTTGTAGTGAAATTGACTTATAGACATCCTACCATATTAAACACTATGATGATGTTACAAAATATCGAACAAATGAAAGTGAAAATGGATAGAGACTTTTAAAACTGTTGACATTCAATTTATTAGAATTGAATACCAACAGTTTTAAATATGTAGTTATATTACATATGTATCTTGTAAAATTCCGATTTTTTGTCGGTTAATCATTAGCCGGGAAGGATAGGAGGGCTTATTAATATATTTTTACTATATAAGTAAAGTGTTTTGAAATTAGGAATATTTGACTAGAATCTTAATGATAGAAATTAAATGTCAGATAAGTACTTTCCAACATACAGACCACTTGCAGCTGCTTGAGATAATGAGTGCGTAACGCCTGAACAATCTCCAATTAAAAATAGCCCATGTATACTAGTTTCAAAATGATTATTAATTTTTATCGTAGGAGCATAGAACTTTCCATCAATTCCATATAGTAAAGTATGTTGATCAATAGGTTCTTGTATAAATTGTTCTAAACGTAATAAAAATTCTTTGAGCCCTTCAATATATAATTGAGGAATTTCTTGATTCAAATCTCCATAATCCCCCTGTAGTGTAGGCTGTATACGGCTATGTTCCATGCTGTTTTCCGCCGTAGGTTGTTTCTTTAGTAAGTCCTCTAAGCGCTGTATAACAATCCGATCTCGTCCTTGGTTAATGCCTTTAATAATTGAACTTGCGTATACATTTGCTTCTTTGAGAGTTGGAAAATAGCGAGGAATAAATAAAGTGAAATTTAAATTAGAAGTGCCAGTTCCTTGCTCTCGAAAATTTTGACCGTCAGGCATAACTAAACCTTCTTCGTACTTTCGAATGATGCGTCCTTTTGGATTCATACAGTAAGTAGTTGCTGTGAAATGCTCACCTTGATAAGAAAGTTTTGTTTCAAAAGTATCTTTTAATATAGAACGTAATTGATGTTCTTTCATTTCTACTCTAATTCCTAAATCTACACGTGTTTGCTCCTGAGAAATATTTAGGGAACTGCACATTTCTTTTAACCAATCGGCCCCAGAGCGCCCAGTTGCAAATACTAGTTGCTTAGTTTGAACTGTTCCTTGATTTGTATCTATTGTAAAATGATCTTCCTGTTTCAGAATATGTTGTACATCTATATGAAATTGGATCTTTATTTTCGTCAGTAAAAATTCATAGAGCTGCTGAAAAATGTTACTGGAAAGTGCAGTACCAAGATGTCTTACTTCTGTTGTTAGCATTTGTAAACCACACGCTTCAGCTCTCTTAGTGAGACTTGAATTTTCAGTAGAATATTTTGAAACCGAACTTCCACCAAACTGACATAGAATTTCATCTACTTCAGCCATGAGTTGTATAAAACCCTCTTTACCGACTTTTTTCTCAAGTTCTCCGCCAAATCCGTTTGTATAATTAAATTTCCCTTCAGATTTGCCTAAACCACCAAACCCGAAATATTTATCACATGTAGTACAATTACACACTTTTCCTTCGTCTAAAGGACAATGGCGATCTTCTAGCGCTTTACCTTTATCAAGAATTAAAACTTTTTTGTTACTTTTAGCTAGTGAATAAGCCATAAAAATGCTACTTACTCCAGCGCCGATAATCGTAACATCATACATATTCTTCCACCTGCTAACGAATAGTTTGTTTTTTATTTTTCTAGTGTATAACAATTTTATGAAGTTAAGAAATAGCTTTTATTAATAAAGTGGGAGTTTTTGAACTTGATGCTTTATTAATTTCTACGAGTGGTGGAGTAAATACAAAAATTTTTATTTGAAAGAAGAAACAGTTTAAAAAATAACTATGTCATATGATTAATAACATCTTACATAGAAAAAAACAGACCTTTTAAGTGAAGAGGTCTGTTAATGATTTTAAATCTTATTTAGCAAACACATGGTTACCAATTACTGCTACTGTTTGACGTGTCGTAATCCACTTGTCCGTTGATGTTTTTGGATTGTAGAAATAAATCCAGTCTGAATCTACTCCATTTGTGGAGATAGCCTCTTCTACAGCCATTTTTGCTTCTGCACTTGCAGGTTGATTAATTCTTCCATCTGTAACAGGAGTAAATGCATATCCGTATTTAATAGGTTCATAAATAACGCCTGTTATTGTATTTGGAAAACCTTTTGCATTTACACGATTTAGTATAACTTTGGCTACTGCTACTTTTCCTTTATAGGATTCGCCACCTGCTTCAGCGGTAACTAAGCGTGCCATTAAGTCTTTTTCTTTTTGTGAAATACTTGAGTTGATTTTTAAATGTTGTCCTGTATAAAGCTTGTTTCCGACTGTATTGTTAATTTGTTTTATAGATCGGACAGTGACATTGTAACGCTTTGCTATCGTTTCTAATGAATCTCCCGGTTGTACTTGATAAATAATTTGTTCAGAAATGTTCGCAGGCTTGGCGTTTTGAGGAACAGTGATTTCATTTGATTTCACGGACCCTGGAATATGTAACTGTTCGCCAATAAAGGTTTTATCGTTTCCTTTATTATTAGCCTGTTTAATGGATTGTATTGAAACTCCGTATTGTTTACTAATGCCCCAAAGTGTATCGTTCTTTTTTACTGTATGAATGGTAGAAGCTTCAGCTGTACTTTGACTACATACGAATGTAATTGCGGCCGCAGATAAAGGAATTATATGTTTTATTTTTAGTAATTTCATTGTAAATCCTCCTAAGAAAAAATTAAGGTG
>NZ_JBNLYE010000301.1:0-4879 GCF_050172095.1 Bacillus sp. GMs2/2 | reverse complement strand
TTTTTACTTTTAAGATTTTTACTATTTGCTTTAGTTTTAATCATTATTTCTTTTGTAATAAACCGTATTATTGATTGGTTTTTTAGGAAATCAAGCTTTTTTGATGAAGAGGTAGAGCAGACAATTCAAAGTGTAATTCGATCTATTTTTAGATATATCATTATCATCAGTCTTATCATATATTTAATTAGCCAATTTGTAGATATAAAAAGTATTATTGCAGGTGCAGGGATAGCTGGAGTTGTCATCGGTTTTGCTGCACAACAGATGCTAAAAGATGTTATATTAGGCTTTGCAAGATTAGCGGACAAAGAGTTTCGGGTTGGTGATTTTGTAACTTTTAACGGAACAAATTCAGGAACTATTGAAGAGATTAGTATTCGTTTTATGCAAATTCGTGAATGGTCAGGAAAACTACTTACCATCCCGCACGGAGAGATTAGAACGATACAAAATTTTAATAAAGGATGGATGCGTGTAATTGAACGCATCACGGTAAGTTATCAGGAAGATCCAACAAGAGTGAAGGAATTGTTAGAAGAAGTATGTGTTATATGCAATGAAAAATTGAATCAAACTCTTTATAGAGTAGAGGATGAGGCTGTTGAACCATTTAAATACGTCGGTGTTACAGACTTAAATCCTAACTTGAAATATGTTGGCTATGAATTTTGTATTACAGGTTTAATAAAGCCAGAAGATTATTTTGAAACTTCTAGACAAGTAAGATTTGAATTAATGTCTATGTTCCATAAAAATCAATTGCAAATGCCAGCAGCGAATATGGTTGTTACTACTGAAGGTTTACAGCATATCCATGGTGGACAATCTTTATCGGACAGCTAAAGTAGAATCGTTTGTTAACAAAAATTCTGCTTCCAACATTGGATAGAATACCAATAATAAAATGATTGATATAAAGAAAGGGCTGAAGGAATTCGGTTCTTTTTTTATTTATAGAATTTAGAAATTTCTTAATGTTATAATTGTAGTTGGTGATGAGAATGAACTTTGAAGAAAAAGAGATGCGTCGTTTAGAAGCATTAAAAGAAATTGCTGAATTATTAAATGAAGCAACAAACTTACAGGATATGTTAGAAAAAGTGTTGCATACATTGTTACAAGTAATGAATTTACAAACAGGGTGGATATTCTTTATTGATGAAAGTGGAAAGCACAGTATGCTTGTAGACGAAAATTTACCAGAGGCTCTTACGTGGCAAAAGAAGAAGCCGATGTGTGAAGGAAACTGTTGGTGTGTAGAACGTTTTGTGAATGGAAGATTGGAAAAAGCGACTAATATTATTGAATGTAAGCGAATAGAAGATGCAATTGAATGTAATTGGGGAGAGACAGAAGATGTTACACATCATGCGACAATTCCGCTTAGGTCTGGATCAGAAAAATTTGGTCTACTAAATGTGGCTGCACCTCATAAGACTCATTTTTCTGAGGAAGAGTTAGCATTATTAGAATCAATTGCATTTCAAATTGGAACGACAATACAACGTATTCAATTAGTTGAGAAAGAACGTAAATATGTAGTGGTAGCGGAAAGAAATCGACTTGCACGTGATTTACATGATTCAGTAAAACAATTGTTATTTTCTATTATGCTAACAGCGAAAGGTACTCTGAATATGACGCAAGATAGAGAATTGCAAGAGATGTTAAGTTATATTGGGGAATTATCACAAGAAGCATTACAAGAGATGACGCTATTAATTTGGCAATTAAGACCTGAAGGATTGGAGAAAGGATTAGTAGAAGCAATTCAAAATTACGGGAAGTTATTAGGAGTTCAAGTGGAAGTTCGAATTGATGGGATGGTTTCAATGGGGGATGAAATAGAAGAAGTTTTATGGCGTATTAGCCAAGAGGCGCTACATAATTGTAAAAAGCATGCTTCGTGTGAAAAGGTACATATTCTTTTGAAAATAGAAAATAACCAGTTACATTTTTACATAGAAGACAATGGAATAGGATTTATACAAGAACAAGTAAGGGAATCAGCACTTGGCCTGAAAAGTATGAAGGAACGTATTCAGTTAATGAAGGGATCGTTTCAAATTATAACAGAGCTGAAAAAGGGTACAAAAATAGAAATTCAATTGCCGATTTGAAGGGGAGAATAAGGTTGAAGATTAAACTGCTACTAGTTGAGGATCATCATATCGTTCGAAGAGGACTTGTATTCTTTTTGAAAACGAGAGAAGAATTTGAAATTATTGGGGAAGCGGAAAATGGCGAAGAGGCATTATATTTCGTGCAAAAAGAAAAACCAGATGTCGTGCTAATGGATGTATCGATGCCGAAAATGGATGGAATTGAGGCAACAAAACGTCTAAAGCAATATGATGAGACAATAAAGGTACTTATATTAAGTAGTTTTTCAGAGCAAGATTATGTTATACCAGCACTTGAAGCTGGAGCAGATGGTTATCAATTAAAAGAAGTACAACCTGAGCAACTTGTCGCTTCTATTATTGCAGTACATCAAGGAAATGCGAATTTTCACCCGAAAGTAACACCTGCATTAATGGGGCGTTCTGCAGTAAAGAAGGAAGTAGAAAATCCTTTTTCAATGTTAACGAAAAGAGAGCAAGAGGTACTTCGCGAAATTGCGAAAGGAAGAAGCAACAAGGAGATTGCAGCAGAACTTCATATTACAGAACAAACTGTGAAAACACACGTTTCAAACGTTTTAGCTAAATTGGAAGTGGATGATCGTACGCAAGCCGCATTATACGCAGTGAAACATGGAGAGAATTATTCATAAGCATGAATAATTCTGTTATATCGTATGACAGAATACATAGGAGCAATTAAAAATTATAGTAATCCCTAATATAGGTTTTTCTTCTTTCGATAATTAGGTACAATAAAGTGAAACTCTAATCAGTGGAGGACCATCCCCACTGATGATTAGTTCAACTAATCGGTTTTTACAGGATAAAGCTACGATGGAAGGGGAGGATATGCTATGCCTGGTACAAGAAGTGGGATTGGAAAGATTCAGGCTTCGTTAAATGGTTTATCACCGAAATTGCGAAGTATTGCCGAACATATTTTGAAACATCCACAAGATGTTGTACATAAATCTATTACAGAATTAGCTGAAGTTACGAATAGTTCCGAAGCTACGATATTCCGCTTATGTAAAAACCTTGGTTTGCAAGGTTTTCAAGATTTAAAGATTACATTAGCTCGTGAAATTGTACATACACCGATGCAAAATATCCATGAAGAGGTATCAGCAGAAGATAGTATGGTAACTGTTGCTAAAAAAGTTTTTCATTCGCATATTACAGGACTGCAAGATACTTTACATTTGCTTAATGAAACGGCACTTGAGCAGGCTGTACGAGCCTTACAAGAAGCAAGTCGAATTGAGTTTTATGGAAATGGTGGCTCTGGTATTATTGCAATGGATGCGTATCATAAGTTTATGAGAACGGGTATTTCTTGTATCGCTCATACTGATTCGCATTTTCAAATTATGGGGGCAGGTTTACTCTCGGAAAATTCAGTTGTTATTGGTATTTCTCATTCTGGTAGCAATAAAGGATTACTTGAAGCGTTAGAAGTAGCGAAAGTAAGAGGGGCCAAAATTATTGCGATTACGAGCTATAAGAAATCAGCATTAAGTCAACTTGCTGATATAACGTTATATACATCAACACGTGAGACTGAATTCCGCACAGAAGCAAGTTCATCACGATTAGCACAGTTAAGCTTATTAGATACTTTGTATGTAGGGTTGTCGTTGCAGCGACAAGAGGAAACTCTAAAAAATTTACAAAGTATACGTGAAACGATTTCGATGAAGCGAATATAAAAAAAGCTCTTCAAATGAAGAGCTTTCAGACTGTAGACAAACTATTTTTGGAGAGTTCAAATGCTAAAAATAGTTTGTTTCTTATTTTAGGGATAATTTATCCAATGGAATTTATATGTAGTGCTTTCTATACTATAATTTACTATAAGTGAGGAAGGTGTCTTATGAAAATATCCGTTTATGTTGCAAGTGCATTTAGCAAGGATCATAAAGGCGGAAATAAAGCAGGAGTGGTATTTATTGAGAATACATTGACCACTACTCAAAAAATGGAAATAGCCAAACAACTGGGCTATGCGGAAACCGCATTTATATCAGAATCTGAACTTGCTGATTATAAATTTGAGTATTTTACACCAAAAGAAGAAGTTGATTTATGTGGTCATGCGACAATTGGCTCTTTCGCGATACTAATGCATTTAAATAAACTTTTCAGGAATCGCTATACGATTGAAACGAACAGCGGTGTTCTTACTATTACTATAAAAGATGACATCATATTCATGGAACAAAATAAACCGATATTCTATGATGTTGTATCTCCAAACGAGTTCATCGACTGTTTTGATAGTAAAGATATAGACAATAAATACCCAATTCAAATTGTCTCCACGGGCTTAAAAGATATTTTAATTCCTATAAAAAGCGAAACACAATTACATGCACTGCAACCTAATTTTGAAAAAATTAAAGAAATTAGCAAGTATTATAATGTTGTCGGGATGCATCTATATACTTTTAATGACAATCGAATTATATGCAGAAATTTTGCTCCGCTATACGACATTAATGAAGAAGCAGCGACTGGAACTTCGAACGGTGCATTAGCTTGCTATCTTTATGAACAGGACTACTTGAAAAAAGAAGTCTATGTATTTGAACAAGGTTATTCTTTACACTCGCCTTCTGAAATATTAGTTAAATTAGCAACCAATAGCAAAAATAAAATAGAAAAAGTTTATGTTGGTGGCAAAGGATATTACTGTGAAACTAAGTGTTTACATGTAGAAAATATTGAGTGAAGAGCTTTTTTATCGGTAA
>NZ_JBNLYE010000300.1:0-4889 GCF_050172095.1 Bacillus sp. GMs2/2 | reverse complement strand
GATCTCATCTCTTGTATTTGTTTATAAAAACGATTATTTTGATTCATTTTCTTCTAAAACACCCCAAAAATAGAGAAGTTGACGAGCTTAAGATTGTAGTATTCGAAAAATCAGTAGTTTAGTTAAACCAATACGATAAGCAAGTATACCGTGTTACTAATGAAAGAGGACCTGATATGAACATCAGGTCCTCTTTTACTATATAATTATTTCCCTGCTTCTTTTAGTTCTTTTCCAGCTTTAAATACCGGCGCCTTAGCAGCAAAAAACTTGTAGGAATCATTATCAAGCGTTTTATTTTTCTCTACCGATTTAGCTTCTCGACAGCTTCCGCACTTGTATCTACACGTTTAACGAAAAAAACTAATAGTAGTGCAACAACATTCATGCCAAGCGCTACATAAAACGAATATTGAATTCCAGATAATAAAGCCTTCTGAGTTACTATTGCCTTCGTAGTTTCTGTAAAGGTTGTTGGATCTATATGAGACATTAAACTTTCAGCTTTTGTTTTTGTTACAGAGTTCATAATCGTAACAAGAATAGCAGTACCAATCGAACCGGACACTTGTTGAGCCGTATTATTAACAGCTGTACCGTGCGGGTTTAAGCGAGTTGGCAATTGATTAAGACCATTTGTCATAAGTGGCATCATAACCATCGCCATCCCAAACATCCGCAGTGTGTAGATAAGAATAATATGTGTGTGACTAGAGTCAATTTGCAGACTTGCCAACATATAAGTTGAAACAGCTGTAATGGAAAGCCCCACTATGCCAAGAATCCGAGGACCATATTTATCAAATAGTTTACCTGTAATTGGTGACATAATCCCCATTATAACCGCACCTGGAAGCATCATCAGTCCAGAGCTCAGCGGAGAAATGCCACGGACGTTTTGTACATAAGCTGGTGTTAAAATCATACCCGAAAACATGGCCACCGCGTTGACAATTGCAATTACAGACGCAAGTGCAAACATTGGGTACTTGTAAACACGTAAATCCAATAACGGCTCATCCATTTTTAATTGACGAATAATGAAAGCAATTAGGGCAATTGCGCCTATGATTAAGGTTGTTAAGACAACTTTATTTGTCCAACCATCGGAGCTTGCAGAACTGAATCCATATAACAAACCGCCAAAACCGACAGAAGATAATAGTAATGAGAGATAATCAAGTTTTGCATTTTTGTTTTGTTTCATGACATTCTCAGATTTCCAAATCCCTAACAGTAAGCTAATGATTGCTAACGGTAAAATCATTTCAAAAAGCAAACGCCAGTCATAATACTCTACAATATAACCTGATAGTGTCGGCCCAATTGCTGGAGCTGTAATCATAACTAGTCCAAAAATCCCCATTGCTGTTCCCCTTTTTTCTCTTGGAAAGCTTACTAGCATAATATTCATTAACAAAGGTCCCATAACTGAAGAGCCTGCCGCTTGAACCATCCGACCAGTAAGTAATAAACCAAAGTTAGGTGCTACAGCCGCTAAGGCAGTACCAAGAATAAAAATCACCATAGATGTAATAAATAGGCTCCTATTCGAGAAACGCGTTATTAAAAATGCTGAGGCCGGAATTAATATACCACTTACAAGCATATACCCTGTAGAAAGCCACTGGATCGTTGAATAATCTTGAATGTTTAAATCTTTCATTATTGATGGCAAGGCTACATTTAAAAGGGAGTTATTTAAAAATGAAACAAATGCACCAATAAAAAGGATTACAAGCATTACATATGGTGGTTTTCTTTTATGTAATGTTTCACTCATATATTTAATTGCCCCTTCATTATAAATTTCATTGATTCGTTTAAATCGTTTACATATTTGCACAAGAAAACATTACCCTTACAGTATTTTGCCAAACTCTTCGAATGGATATTCTCTTTTTAGCAATTCCACTTGCTCAACATACCATTTTAAAATCTTTTTGTTGATTAAACCTTTATAAAAATGTTTGTTAACGGAATTTAAATTAGGCTGAAATACAAAAAAGAAGCAACTGAAAATCCCCTTCTAAAATAAAGTGAAACTTTACATCAATGGGAATTTTACAGGCAGCGAGAAAAATCAAAAAGACTACGCACCCATTCCTTTAAATACAGGCTTGTAGATCTAGTTATGTAACCATCCATAAAAAGGAATATTACATAGGCTAAGTCTAACATTACATTTTTAAAGTGAGGAGAATAAGCGTATGGACCAATATTGGTATTTGAATTCAAAGGGAAATGGGCAACAATATAATAACCAAATTTCATTATATTCACAGCCCGAAATAACTACATCTGAGGTAATGAATGATTTGAAGCTTCCTGAGAATTGGAGTTACCGAGTCTATCCAGTTAGTTGGGATTCATCAGCCAATTATACGGGGTTCAATCCCCAACCTCCTCCCTTCTCTTGGGGGCAGCAGCCAATTAATTATGCAGAGATACTACCACAAGGTCACCCTGCTAATTGGACTCCATTACCAGGTCATGCAGGTTTTAATTTTCAAAAACCTCCCTTCCCCTGGGCGCAACCATTCAATCATACAGGGATGTTCGCACAAGGTCATCTCGCAGCTTTACTATCGCCGCCAGCTAAGGCTTTTAAATTCAATACCAATAACGGGGGTATTTTCGGAAACTCTCCAGGATGGGGTGGTCCGTGGGCCCCAATGGGATGGGGAAATAACGGAGGTAACGGTCAGCTAGGAATGCTTGGAAACTTACTTACAGCAGGAAAAGGCACCATGAGTGGAATAGGAATGATCAGTAGTCTAATCGGGATGGGGAAGTTCTTCTTTTAGTTAATTAGAACAGGAGAATGTGGCTGTAGCTTTAATCAACCACATTTAAGGACAGTAATCTCCCACCTAACTTCCTAGCATAGCATTCGCGGAAATTTTAGGTAGATATGTATTGTTACAAGTTACCGTTTTACTTTGAGTGCTCCTTTACTTTCTTATCAAGTGCCTTACTATAAGCATCTTTGTTTTCCTGTGATAACTCATAAATTGCTTTTTTCCAATGCTCTCCGTCTACACCTGATAAAAATTCAGTACCTTTCATTGTAGCTTCTTGAATCTTCTGTTTATCTTCTTTACCAGCGTCCTTAATTAACTTCGTTGCTTTTCTTGCCTCTGTTACCCCTTCTTGTATGGATTTGTGAATGTCTTTGTATGTATCAGGTACTTTTATGTGTTCCATATTGTCTAAAATTTTATCTATCTCGTTTGATGTTTTTAAAACAGCTTTTGCTTTTTCTTTGTCCTTTAAGGATTCTCCTAAGTTTAGTAATAGTTCATCCTTCTTAAATTGGAACTCTACCACTTGCTCACATATGTAGTACGGATACTGTTGTTCAGAAATTACTGTTTTCGTTATTGCTTTACTAGTTTGCTCAGTCTTATGAGTAGAATCTTTATCTCCTACCTCGCATCCGACTAACAGCATAAATGGAACTGCTAACGTTACTAGTTTCTTTGCTCTCATTATGTATTCTCCTTGTAGAAAGTATTGTAAGTAATTAACATATCAAACTATAACATACATTACATTATGGTTCACTTCCATTACGCTTTTAAAATGTAAAATAAGAATACACCCCATAAGCCGCAAATAAGATTAATAGAATAGAAATGCCGAGTGCCGTATATATAATCCATTTTAAATTTGAATTCATATCATCCTCCTACCTCTCGGTAATTCCAGTATATAACAAAAAAAGCATTGGATACCCAATGCTTTTTACACTTACGCAAATAAAGAAGTATTCGCATATAAAGCTGGTGAACCACCTGAATGTACGAATAAAATATTGTCTTCCTTATTAAATTTACCTTTTCTAATTAAGTCGATTAATCCCGCTACTGCCTTACCTGTATACACTGGATCAAGTAAAATACCTTCTGTTTTCGCAAGTAACTGAACTGCCTCTACCATTTCCGGCGTTGGTAACGCATAGCCTGGTCCTACATATTCATCAAAGCACGTAACAGCGTCGCGCGAGATAAAGTTTGGAATACCAACATGTGCTGAAGTTTCATCTACAAGTTTTGCTACTTTCTCTTCTTGCTCAGCTTTTCCTCTACTTACATTAATTCCAATTACAGGAATATGACTTTGCGTTCCAGAAAAACCAGTAATTAAACCAGCATGCATACCGCCGCTACCACTTACACAAACAACTGAACTGAAATCAATTCCTTGCTCAAATGATTGCGCCATAATTTCTTGCGCACAAGCAACGTATCCCATGGCGCCCGTAGGGTTTGATCCACCAACTGGAATTACATATGGTGTATTCCCTTTTTCACTTACTTCTTTTGCTACTTTATGCATTTCTTCCATAAGGTCTGCTCCGTTCGGTACAACAATTACATTTTCAGCACCTAATAAGTGATATAAGAAATAGTTCCCGTTAAAGTCTCTCTTCTCTTCTGGCTCAAGCCCTTCCTCTAATACAAGGATACATTTCATTTTTTCTTTTACCGCAGCAGCAAGTGTCAGGCGGCAATGATTTGACTGAATACCACCAGCTGTAATTAACGTATCTGCACCATTTTCCTGTGCATCTGCAACTAAAAATTCTAATTTTCTCGTCTTATTTCCACCAGCTGTTAAACCAAGTAAATCATCTCGTTTAAAATAAATAGTCGGGCCACCAAGTGCTTCAGAAAAGTTGTTTAACTTTTCAATTGGTGTATATGATTCTGTATATTTTTTCCTCGGGAATTTAGCTAAATTCATTGTAACGCTCCTTTTGTACTTCTTTCACAATATATGTAACGTTACTATTATTACACGTAAAAATGGTGAAGTCATCTTTCTCGGTTAAAAATGTATTAGAATTTCATTTTGATAAGTAAAACCGTATTAATGATTTTAAC
>NZ_JBNLYE010000299.1:0-4907 GCF_050172095.1 Bacillus sp. GMs2/2 | reverse complement strand
ATACTCTTTTCATTCTGACTCAATGAAAGCCTTGATTATTAAATATCATATTAAAAATGAGATTTTTTAATGGCTCAATTATACGTTGTATTTCACTCTCTTGTTCAACTATAGAGAAGGTTTATTGAAGAGAAAAGCGAATTGATTTTATTAAGAAAAATGAACAGGAGGCTATAAGAATGGGAAGAAAAGAAATGTTGCAAAATGGAGTCCAACAAGTTTTTTACGAGGAAGAATGGTACCCACCGATATCTGAAGCGTTAAAAAATCTTACTGCTGAACAAGCATGTTGGAAACCAGAAGGTGCTGCCAGTAATACGATTTGGGAAAATGTGAACCATTTATTAATCTTTAAAGAACGCCTACATTCCCGCTTACATGAAGACGACACATTTGTGGCTCCACAAAATAATGATGAGACGTTTATCCAAGGTGGACCTAATGATGATGCCGCTTGGCAGCAAACAGTGAACCGAACGCTTCAAGTACATGATGCCTTACAAGCTTCATTAACATCCTTTCAAGAAGCAGAACTAGATCAGCCAAAGCCTTCTCTACCAATTTGGCAACAATATTTGAATATCCTTTTGCACGATGCTTATCATACAGGACAAATTATACAACTTCGAAAACTCCAAGGTTCATGGCCAACTCACCGTTCTTATTTATAAGCGATGTTTACATTTGCTGACGTTTAACATGCAACCAAATAATTGAAAATAGCTACTTGTTTTGTAAATACTGCGATTGCTCAAAATAAAGCAAATTAAAATACAGGAATCCCAAACATCATTTACCCTCTTCATAACTTCTGATCATAATCCAAATTTGGAAGAATAGAGGCTTTTTTATATACAAATAATAAGCCTCAAGGAGTTGTTGACATGTATTTCATATTGAATATGTTAGGGATTTTCGTTGTCATATTAATCGTTTTCTTATGTTCGCCTAATAAAAAACATATAAAATGGAGACCAATTGTAATTCTCATCCTATTGGAGCTTTTTATTACATGGTTTATGTTAGGCACAAAGCTCGGCAGTATTATCATTAATAAAATTGCGTCATTTTTCAGTTGGCTACTAGCATGTGCGAATGAAGGTATTCGATTTGCATTTCCTTCAGCTATGGAAAGTCAGCACATTGATTTCTTCTTTAGTGCGTTACTTCCTATCATTTTTGTTATTACTTTTTTCGATATTCTATCTTATTTCGGAATCTTAACTTGGATTATTGATAAAGTAGGTGCAGTTATTTCAAAGATTTCTCGTTTACCAAAGTTAGAAAGTTTCTTTTCGATTCAAATGATGTTTTTAGGAAACACCGAAGCACTTGCGGTTGTTCGTGATCAATTATCTGTGTTAAAAGAAAATCGATTATTAACTTTTGGAATTATGAGTATGAGTAGCGTTAGCGGATCCATTCTTGGCGCTTATTTATCAATGGTGCCAGCAACATATATTTTCAGCGCAATCCCATTAAACTGTATTAACGCATTAATTTTAGCCAATGTATTAAATCCTGTGGAAGTTTCGAAAGAAGAAGACGTTGTTTACACACCTTCAAAACATGAAAAAAAGGATTTCTTTTCTACTATTTCAAACAGTATGTTAGTTGGGATGAATATGGTTATCGTTATTTTAGCTATGGTAATTGGTTATGTAGCTTTAACAGCATGTTTAAATGGGATTTTAGGATTTTTTGTAACAGGGTTAACAATTCAAAAAATCTTCTCCATTATCTTTAGTCCTTTTGCATTTTTACTCGGTTTATCAGGCAGTGATGCTATGTATGTAGCTGAATTAATGGGGATCAAAATAACGACGAATGAATTTGTTGCAATGATGGATTTAAAATCAAACTTAAAGTCGCTACAACCGCATACGGTTGCGGTTGCAACGACATTTCTAGCTTCTTTTGCTAACTTTAGTACAGTAGGTATGATTTACGGAACTTACAATTCATTATTTGGCGGAGAAAAATCATCAGTCATCGGTAAAAATGTTTGGAAGCTTCTTGTTAGCGGGATGGCTGTTTCTTTATTAAGTGCTATGCTCGTTGGGCTATTTGTATGGTAAATAATTTTTATAATAAAAGACACCCAAGCCAATTGAGTGTCTTTTATTATTATTTTCGAATTTGCCCATTTCCACGAATCACATATTTTGTAGAAGTTAATGCTGGAAGCCCCATTGGTCCTCTTACGTGTAACTTTTGTGTACTGATACCAATTTCCGCTCCGAATCCAAATTCGGATCCATCTGTAAAACGAGTCGATGCATTATGATAAAGTGCCGCGGCATCTACAGAAGTAAAAAACTTGCTGACGTTTTCCTCGTTTTCAGTAATAATCGCTTCAGAATGCATAGATCCATACGTATTTATATGATGAATCGCTTCTTCAACAGTGGAAACCACTTTCACTGCTAGTGTGAGAGATAAAAACTCAGTTTCCCAGTCTTCTTCTGTCGCAAGTAAGATAGAAGGATCAATCGCCACTGCTTTATTATCACCACGTAGCTCCACTCCTCTTTCCTTCAATGAAGAAAACAACTCGCTACCATATTGCTCTGCCCAATTCTCATGAAGTACAATTGTCTCAATTGCATTACATACAGATGGACGCTGTGTTTTTGCGTTTATAATAATATTAAACGCCATTTGTTTATCTGCTGTTTCATCAATGAATATATGACAATTTCCCGCACCTGTTTCAAGTACTGGAACAGACGCTTCTCTCACTACTGTATCAATTAATTGTTTACCGCCTCTTGGTATAAGAACATCCAAGTACTCGTTCAATGTAAACAACTGTTTTGCACTATCTCTCGTTGTATCTTCTATGAGCTGTACACTTTCTGAAGGCAAGCTAGTTTGCTTAAGCGCCCGGTGAATAACGCTAACGATAGCTTTGTTAGAATGTATAGCAGAAGAACTACCACGTAGTATTACTGCGTTTCCTGTTTTTAAACAAATTGTAGCAGCATCAACAGTTACATTCGGTCTTGCCTCATAAATCATTCCGACAACACCAAGTGGTACGCGCATCTCCTGAATAGATAGTCCATTTGGTCGTTCCCATGCACTTACACATTCTCCAATAGGATCACGTAATTCAATTAACTGCTTAATACCCTCTGTCATATCAACAATTCGTTGTTCATTCAGCAAAAGACGATCAAGGAGTGAATGAGAAAATCCTTTCTCCTTACCTTCTTCAATATCCCGTTTGTTTTCTTCTAAAATATAAGCTGTTTCTACTATCAGCTGATTAGCAATTGCAGCAAGTGCTTCATTTTTTTGATCTGTAGTTTTAAGCACAAGTTCTCTAGCAACCTCTTTTGCTTTTATCCCCTTTGCCAACACTTCATTCATTTTTATTTCCTCCTTTTTAAAGTGAAACCCAATGATCCCTATGGATGACTTCATAACTATGTCTCTCGCCTCTTACTTGAATATCTTGGCTTTGCATACCTTTTACATCTCTTAGTTCCTCTGCACTATATGTGCATTGTCCTTTTCCTATTACGCGCCCTTGTTGCGTTACAACCTCTACAACTTCACCCACTTGGAAAAATCCTGATACATTCGTAACACCAGCTGGAAGTAAACTCTTCCCATGCTGAATGATGGCAGTAGCTGCCCCAGCATCTACTTCAATTTGTCCGCTAACAAGCGAATGCAAGGCAATCCATTGCTTGTTCATCTTCATTTCTTTTTGAGGAGCATTACCAACATACGTTCCATCACCCTTACCCTTCAAAACATCTACAAACTTTTCCTGTCCACGTCCTGTTCCGATAAATACACTCACACCAAGAGAGAGTGCTGTCTTTGCAGCATCGATTTTTGATTTCATACCGCCAGTCCCAAGTTTTGAGCCTGCATCTCCTGCAAGAGAAGAAATTTCTTCCGTAACTTCAGGAAGAAAATAATATTTTTTTGCATCCGCATTTTTCTGAGGATTTTTGTCATATAACCCGTTCACATCCGTAAAGATCATAAGCATATCCGCCGAAACAAGCCCGCTTACTAAAGCTGACAGCATATCATTATCACCGAACGTTAGCTCCTCTAAAGAGATGGAATCATTTTCATTAATAATTGGAAGAGCGGAACGGTTTAATAATTCTCCTAACGTAGCGTAAGCATTACTATATTGTTCTTTTCTAGAAAAATCACTTCTCGTCAGCAAAAGTTGCGCAGTAACGATGCCATATTTACGGAATTCCTCCGTGTACGCCTGCATTAACAAACTTTGTCCGACAGCTGCTGCAGCCTGTTTCCCTTTAATCGTTACAGGTCTGCTAGGATATCCTAGCGCTGAAAAACCTGCAGCGACGGCTCCAGATGTAATTAATACAACCTCGTGCCCATCTTCTTTCAACCGAGCCAATGCGGCAACGTGATCTGAAAGCTGTTCTGTAGAGATGCCTCCATGACTATCTGCCAAGGAACTACTCCCAATCTTTACAACAATTCGTTGTTTTTTCACTTTTTTATCCCCCAAGTCTAAAATCAAAGTTTTTTTATAAATTACACTTCATTCACTTTGTAACTATATCTATTCTCATCAATGCTGCACTGAAGTATTTAAGAGCAAAATAAAAATGACCGCTTCGCCCTTAATAAAATAAAAAGGACGAAACGGTCATTGTTCCGCGGTACCACCTTAATTGATATACATAGATATCCACTTGGTGCCTATAACGCAGGCGAACGCCTAAACTTTCATTTAAGACTCAGGGATAGGTTCGATATATTCTATACGAGGAATCTTTCAGCCGGTGAATTCCACTCTCTTTCGCAAGAAGACATATGTACTAATTCCCTTCAACGATTTTCAATCTAATTTTTTTATATTATGCGATATAGTTCGATTCGGTGTCAAGAGGTATTTTTAAAAA
>NZ_JBNLYE010000298.1:0-4908 GCF_050172095.1 Bacillus sp. GMs2/2 | reverse complement strand
AGGCTGTAAGAATGAATATTCTTTACTGTAAAGGGAGATTTTTCAGTTTTCCAAGTAGTGAATTTGAAATATGAGGTATATCATAGGAGGAATTTAGATGTCTGTATTCAAACGATTAAGAGATTTAACAATGTCGAATGTATATTCATTAATTGAAAAAGCGGAAGATCCAGTTAAGATGACTGATCAATATTTACGCGATATGCAAGCGGATGTACAAGAAGCTGAGAAAAGTGTAGCAGCTCAAATCGCGCTTGAGAAGAAATTCAAAATATTATTTGAAGAGCAAGAAGCACTTGTGAAAAAACGTGAAGAGCAAGCTCATATGGCTGTTCAAGCTAATAACTTAGATCTTGCGCGCCGTGCACTAGAAGAAAAACAAAATGCGGAGCAAAAGATGAATGAGTATAAAGCAAGCTATGAGCAAAATAAAGCTGCTGCTGATAACCTGCGCCTAAAGCTAGAAGAAATGCGTAAGCAATTAAATGAGCTGAAAAATAAACGTGAGACACTTGTAGCGCGTGTAAATGCGGCGAAAGCACAAAAAAATATTAATCAGGCGATGTCTGGATTTGATTCAAACTCAGCAAAAGCTGGTTTAAGCCGTATGGAAGAGAAAGCTCTTCAATTAGAGGCTGAAGCAGAAGCAAGCGGTGAAGTTTATAAGAAAGAAAAATCATTAGATGATGAATTCGCAAGCTTAAACAAAAATTCTGCTGTTGACGATGAATTAGCTCGTATTATGAAGCAGTATGAGAAATAATATAGAATAGAGACAAATGAACCGACATGTCTAAATATATTCATGTCGGTTTTCTATTATATTTAGAGGAGGTTTTGCAATGACATGGATGAATGTAGTTGCCATGCTTGTATGGACTGGAGCGAGTGCAGTACTTTTATTTGCAATTATGTGGGTTGATTCAATTTTTACAAAATACAATGATTTAAAAGAAATTAAAAATGGAAATACAGCTGTAACAACTCGTTTTATTATGAAATTATTTGCACAAGGGTACATTTTATCCCAATCAATTACGAAAGCAAATGACTTATGGCAGGCACTTCTTGCTTCAGCAGTTTCTTTCGTTATTTTATTAGTGGTAGAAATGTTTATCGAATTTGTATTAAAGAAAATGTCTGGTCTTGATTTAGAAGAAGGTACGAAAGAAGGTAGCGTTGCACATGCGATGTTAGCCGGATCATTACATATTGTTGGTGCACTAATTTTAGGTGCTTGTTTATAAAGAGAAAAGGAGGGGTAGAGTATGAGTTTATTTAAACGAATAAAAAATATAATGAAAAGCCCAGAGCCACTGAAGCCGGAAAAAAGTCTTTTAACGTTAGCTCCTGGCGATATGATTGAAGTTTCATTAGTTATGTATGAATTAATTGGGAAAACGAGTATGCATTCGCGTAAGGAAATTGTTTTGACATTGCAAGATGGAAAAGATATTCGTTATTTAAAAATTGAAGATCGTGAAAATACGTATTACAAATTATATACACCAATTGATGGTCGCTTAGATTCAATTGATGAAATTCCCACGACAATTGAAATGGATGATACCGAGTACCATATGGAAGAACAATATAACGGACGTGTTGTTGTGATGGGAAAAACTCCATTCTCAGCTTCAGAAGAACAGTACGTATGGGAATTCCAATCAGACAATCGAAAATTATTGCGTATTGAATGGCAAAATGGTCGCACAATGATGTATGAGGGAGAAGCAATCATTCCTGCTGATGTACAAATTATAAGAGCAACGTAAGGGGGCGTAATCATGTCAAACCGATTGTTTACCATGATTAAATCGTTTGTAATCCCTATACTTGCTATCGTTATATTACTTGTTGTTGCTGGTTATGCCTTATCAGGTTGTCAAGGCGGGCAGACAAAGTCGATTCAAGACCGTTATCCACTTGAATCTGTTGCCAAGGAAGGTAAACAAGAATCTTACGTGTATAGGGCCGCCAATCGGTCAGTTCCTGAAGTAGCGAAGGAACTCATTAACGAAAGAGAACCGAAGCAAGCATCTAAAGAAGACGAAAATCAAATGTTCCTCGTTTATTCTGATAAGATTTATAACCTGCAAAAGGATAAAGAGAAACCATCTGATACGTTAATTGAAATAAGTAATAAAGAATTTGTCCGTCAAAATTACCAACCGTCCTTTTTGCAAGGATATATTATGGGTAGCATATTAAACGATATATTCGGTTCACGAAAATCATCATACGGTGATTATCGAGGATATAACGATAGACAAAATCATAAACCAGTTATTCCAGAGAGACCACCTACAAAAGAAGAAAAGAAAACCCCACCTCCAATTACGAAGGAAGGGAAAGGGTCTATCATTAAGCGAGGCGATAATGTAGATTCGAAACCATCAGTAGGTGATAAGGGAAGTATTACTGAAAAAGGAAGTAATACGACGCCCCCACCTTCTACTGGAAGCAAGGGTAAAATTACAAAAACACCAGGCGGTTCAAGCGGATCAGATGTGAAGCCAAAATCATCTATTAAAACGCCGCCAAGGAACACATCTCCTCCGAAAACAAGGGTTGGTGGTTCAGGAAAAATTACAAAGAGAAGATAGTATAGAGACCGAAAAGTGTAAATTGCTTTTTGGTCTTTTTTTGTTATGGGAATTAATCCCTTTCAGTTGGTACGATTTATGCATAAGGGGGGAAGTAAAAATATATCAGCGATTATTAGAATATATCGACCGCAATTTAAAATATATCAGCGATTATTGGAATATATCGACCACAACTTAAAATATATCAGCGATTATTGAAATATATCGACTTACCGACAAAAACTGACAACGATAGCAACTTAATAATAAAAAGAGGGTGTGCCAAAATTTTGGCACACCCTCTTTTATATAACGATTAATGAATATCACGTTTCTTGAAATTACCTCCTTTTACTTCTGCTACGTCATAAACTGTAATAAAGGCGTGTGGATCAATTTCATTAATAAGTTCTTTCATTTTACTTTCTTCTAAACGGTTAATTACGCAAGAAATTTCTTTGAATTTCTCTCTTGAATAACCACCGTATACTTCGTTATATGTTGCACTTCGGCCTAAACGATCGCGAATTGTTTCTACCATTAATTCAGGCTCTTTTGTAATAATTTTAAATGCTTTTGAACCACTTAAACCAACTTCAACGATATGAATCACTTTCGAAGCGATAAAGTAAGCAATTGCCGAAAGGATAGCTCCTTGAAGACCGAATACCGTTGATACGAAAATAAATACGAACATGTTTAAGAATAAAATAAGGTCACTCGTTCCAAATGGTAACTTACGAGAAAGCAATACAGCAAGCATATCGATTCCATCTAATGCCCCACCGTTACGTAATGCTAGTCCCATACCAAAACCGATGATAATACCACCAACAACTGTAACTAATAATGTATCGCCTTCAATAATAGCTGGTATTCCGTGCATGACAACGGTACCTACTGCTAATGAAGCAATTCCGATAATAGAATAAATCGCAAAGCTTTTACCGATTTGCTTATACCCTAACCAAACGAAAGGAATGTTAATAACTGCGATTAGAGCTCCTAATGGCAATCCAAATAATCTTGAACTAACGATACTTAAACCAGTCACACCACCGTCTGATACGTTATTTGGAATTAATACTGCTTCTAATCCGTACGCTGTAATAAATGCCCCAATAATAATCATCAAAGCTTTTGAAGCAATTTTTAGCTTATTGGGCTTGTTTTTGATAATTTTCTCCATATAATTTCCTCGTTTCAAACTAGTTTCTTATTTGTTACGTCATTCACACCTAAATTTTATTTTAACATTTAATTTGAAAAAATTCTCCTTTAATGGATGTATGCAGGGAATATTATCACCATATTATCTTTAAAATATTTTTGAAATCAGTATAAGAAATCCCATCCTTTCAAAGGATGGGATGCTATTAAGAAAATATAAAACTAAGTATTGATACGAATAAAGCGAAACCTAAAATAGTTCCACATATTTTCATATGGCGCTTACGTCCCATTACGACAATCGCAACATATTCGCGAATCATTGCGTTAGGCCAGTAATAAAATGCAGTTTTTGACCCGATTCCTTGGCTATTAAGACCAGCTTGTCTAGCGTATATGCCAGCGCGGAAAAGGTGGAAATTATTTGTGGTAAAAATACTTTTATATTTACCTTCAGGTTTTAAAGAATCCATAATTTCTTTAGAGAACAACATATTTTGATATGTGTTTACAGAGCGATTTTCTTGCACTGTATGTTCAAGAGGAATTCCTTTTTCAACAGCATAATTTTGCATTGCTTCTGCCTCTGGAAGACCTTCATCTGGACCTTGACCACCAGAGAAAATAATTGTTGGTGGTGTATTTACAGCTGCTTGTTTCCAATAGAAGTCGATAGCTTTATTAATGCGGCTTGCAAGTAATGGTGGTACTTTATCATTAATTAAGCCGCTACCAAGAACGATAATGAAATCTTGATTACGTCTTGGTCTGTTGAATTGGTATAAAAAATATGCGCTTAAGAAGTTAGATAAGTGTATAAAGAAATAGAAGCTTATAAGAGAAATAGCTGCAAAAATAGGCTCTAAATGCGATGAGACCAAACTTGCTGGATTTATGATAGGGAGTAACATAAAGAATAACATCCCTAAAGCAGCAAGGAGTGTTAAACAGTTAGTGAACCGTCTTCCTTCTCGCTTCATTAAAATTCTAGCATTAAGAAATAGCCCAAACATTAAAGCAACAATACCGAAAGGAAGCATAATAAGAAGTGCTAAAATAGGTAAAATTATAATATAGCGTAGGACATCACTACTTGAATTCACAGATATAATCACACAAAAAAGAAGGAAAAAACAGACAAAGGAATTAA
>NZ_JBNLYE010000297.1:0-4964 GCF_050172095.1 Bacillus sp. GMs2/2 | reverse complement strand
ATTAAATTATATAGTCATTAATATTTTCACAGTATTATTATCAGTTTATTTTATAGAGGAAATGATTGAGAAATATAAAATGAAAGAAAAACTGCAACGGGCTGAAAAATTTTATATAGCTAGCGAACTAGCAGCGTCAATTGCACACGAAATCCACAACCCACTAACCACGGTACATGGATTCACTCAATTATTAAATGAAAAACATGCCTCTAAGCTATCTCAGGAGCAATACTTAGAAATCATGTTAATTGAAATGCAGCAAATACAATCTACTATTAATAACTATTTATCTTTAACCAAACCACAGAACACCCTAAAAGAGAAAATAGATATTAATCACATTTTAAATCAGGTGAAAGATACTATTTCACCACTCGCTCTGTCATACAAAGTTGAAATCAAACAAAATAGTACAGATTCCTTTTATATAAATGGGGACCCCGAAAAATTCAAACTCTGTCTAAACAACATCATCCAAAACGGAATTGAGGCTATGAAAAATGGTGGATTATTACAAATAAATATACAAAAAGTAAAAGAAAATATCATAATTGATATTATTGATTCAGGAATTGGGATGTCATCTCAACAAATAAAACGAATTGCTTTGCCATTCTATTCAACAACAGAAAAAGGAACTGGGCTTGGTACTATGATTGCTTATAGTATTATTAGAGAATTAAACGGAGATATAGAGATAGAGAGTGAATTAGGTAAAGGGACACGTTTTTCTATTAGTATCCCTTGCTAACGTGATAACAATTTTCTATTTAGTTAATTACATAAAAGGATCAGAGTATATCTATTGTTACAGATATACTCTGATCCTTTAGTTTAATTCAATTAAAAACACTTAATATTTATAACTTTTCTTACATCGTGATGAAATACTAGTTCATCGATTTTATCTCATTTACTGATTAGATTTGTTTAATGTAAATATAATATCTCGCGATACTTAATTTGTTATTATCATTAGGGACATTTCCTGCAGTTGTTTTTTCATTAAAGTACAGACCTTGTGCCATTCATTGAAAAAGACAACTCCCTTTTTACTACTTCACTTCCACCGTATAATTCCCTGTTCCACCACCATACTGATACACATGTAAATAATACTTCCCTGGATATGTGTAGTAACTACCTACTAGTTTATTCCCTTGTTGCTGAGCATACGTAACATAATTATTTAAATCTGCTTCAGAATAAAGTACCCAGTTCATTCCGATATTATTTTCATTCGTTACGTTAATTTGAAGGTTTTTAGCATTCTCCACATTAATTTCAAAGAAGTCACTTGTATCGCCATTTCCTAAACTAGCACGTAAAACTTGATTTAACTGCAGTTTGTTTGCTGTTTGGAATGAGTTATTCGGTTCTTTTTCTACACTGTTATCTTCTTTCTTTTGAACAGTTACAGTCGCTGTAGCAGTATTAGTTGCTCCTTTATCGTCTGTTACCGTTAATTTCGTCGTATACGTTCCTTCTTTTGTATATACGTGAGTTGGATTTTGCTCATTACTTACTGCTCCATCACCAAACTCCCATCTATACAAAGTAATTTTCCCGTCTTCATCTTTTGATCCGTCGCTTTTAAATGAAATTGCTTCATTTACATTTCCACTATACGGACCATTTATAACTGCAACTGGTGCTTTATTCTCTGCCCCTTCTTCCGTATTAATACCATGGAACACAACATCATATTCAAATTGTCCTGATGCATTCACGCGATAATTTACGAAGTATGCTGTTACTGTTTTATAGCCTGTCCATTCCTTTGCACTTAAACGTTTTAACGTATCATTAACGTTTTGTGTAATTGTTTTCCAATCTTCATATTCTCCTTTTGCTGCAGTTCCTGTATATGTTCCTTGTAGTGTGAATGTATTAAAGAACTGTGATTTATTTTTCTTCACTGATACATTTTTCAATTTTGCTTCCGCTGTTATTTCTGCTGCAATATCTGAAACTGGCTTCGATGCATGATTCGCTAAATAATCGTCTGATACTAATGGCACATTATATTTCTCACGATTATCAACTAGCATTTGCATATAGTCTTGATATTCTTTATTTAAATTCGCATCTTTACTTAATGTAGAGCGATATGCATCATATGCTGTTACATCATTTTTCCTAATAAGATCATGTATTTTATCGAACATATCATATCTCTTATTGTACATATACGATTGTAAAGCAAAGGAATAATTATAGAAATCCCACGTTCCATACTTTGCATTTAACGTTCGCTCTGCCGTATAACGCTCTGCTGGATTTGAAGATAATCCTCCTATAATACTCTTTCTCGGTACAACATTATCCGTTCTCGTTGCCCCTGCAAAAAATTCAGCATTTCCTTCTTCAAACCAAGATAATCTTTCATTTTCATATATTTTCCCTTGTCCCCATAACCCTGGTACTTCATATCTACCTTGTAAATAATGCGTGAACTCGTGTCTGAATAATTCTTCTAAACTATAAATACTTTCTTCTGGCGTACGCTCATAAGTAAAGAACGTACCTGTTCCTTCTATATAAAGACCACCGTTATTCGTTTCATAACCGTACAATTGACGATTAAATTGATATTCTGCTGGGCTATTATAAATAACCATCGTTAATACATCATCAGGATTTCCTTTTTCTAAAGGTTGATCACTTTCAACCGTACGATGGAATTGTGCCTTTACTTCTTTTGCCGCCCAATATAAACGTTTTACTTTTTCTTCTGTCACTTTATCTCCAGCTTTTAAAACAATTGCCCCATCATCAAACGTATACGTTTTTGGCAAATATTTTTTCTTTCCATCTTCTCTTATTTGATCTAAATTCACCACTTTACCATTTGCATCTTTTCCGCCATAATTCGTTGCAATTTGCTCAGCAGCTACGAAATATTGCTCCCCTAAATACGGATACATTTTCATCGCATCTGTTACAACTTGTAACCCTTTCGTTCCTGTACTATGGAACATACCGAGTCTACCTGTATAATAAATGCCATTATTAATAAGCCAACCGTTTTTTGCTGTAATCGTTCCCATTAATGCAAAACGACTTAATTCATTAATATAACTATCTATTTTCTGATACCATACTGTATCTTTCGGTGCTTTCCTCGTATCGTACAAATACGATTGAATGTCGTAATCAACACCTTGCATAATATCGTAAATAGCATTTCCAGCTGAAAGATTATCTACTAATGTAGAAAAATTATCATTATATTGTTTAAAAATCTTTGCAGCCGATGTTATCGTTTCCACATCACTTGAAGCGTTTCCTATTAACTTTCCGTATGATGATACCACTCTATTTTGCTCTAATGTACCCAGCTTGAAATTTGAATTGTTAGCCATCGCTTTTAATGCAGGTAAGCATTTATCATGATAACTCCGTTCATTTAATTTACTAAGTTCTGAATTATAAAATCCTAAATAAAATCCTGAACGTAATACCTCTACTAATGTCTCAATCCCTTTTGAATCATCCTTCGTATAGGCTTGTCCTTGCTGCTTCAATTTATCAATAATCGCCTGCATCCTACTATCATTTTGATAGAATGCTAGACTGTCTGTATTAAACTGAAATAGCCCCGTAATTTGCTCCCAATCAATTGTTACAAGTAAATCTACTAACTGCTGATTGCTTAATTGATTTAATTCAGCAATTGTATAAATTTTCGCTACAGCTAATTGCTTACTTTCTTTTTTCACCTCAGGTGGTCTTTGTGATAAATCGGCAAATTGTAACCTTTTCTCAAAAGACTTGCTTTCGAGCACTTTCGATGAATGAGCTAATTCTTGTACTGGTAGTTGTACACCGACTGGCTCCATTTTGAGCACATTTCGATAAGAAACTTGCTCTCCCTTAGTATCTTCTGCCAAACTTACCCCTTGAAAACTCCCTAACATTAAACTAGCAAAACTTACCCCTACTAACATTTTCTTTGAATAGCCTTTCATGCTCTCCCCTACCTTACATTTTTAGTGTCCCGCTCCATTATTTTACTATTTTTACTTTTTGTCCTGTATTGAGAAAAAATAAGGTAACGTTCACACATGTATCCATTCCATATAAAATTAACGCTTGACTTTCCGTGCATTTTATATCAAAAAAAGATAGATAATAGCAAAATTCCTGCTACATCTATCCCCGTTTTCAACACTATGATTTTAACTTTATAAATGTAACTTCCGGTAATGTTTGTATATGCTGAATAAACTCATTCTTTTCTTCTGACGATATATTTTTCAGTTGCATCCCTACCTTATAAACAGTTTCTGTACCTTGCTGTGAAGCTTCCACCTCATATGAAAGTATTGGGATGCCTTTCACTTGTAGTGTTTCTAATATTTGTTGTACCGCTTCATGTTTATTTACAAACATTTGCACTGCTATATTTTGTGGAAATAAAAATTGCACCTTAAAAATACGACTTACAATTTCTAAACCAATTAAAACGAGAATCGTCGCTCCAATGCCTACTACATACATTCCCGCTCCAATTGCTAATCCTATGCCGGCAGTAGCCCATAAACCAGCCGCGGTCGTTAATCCTTTCACCGCCTGCTTTTGAATAATAATTGTGCCTGCACCTAAAAAACCAACTCCACTAACGACTTGTGCTGCAATACGACTTGGGTCTAGAGACATATGCTCTTCAAACACAATATCTGAAAAGGCATATTTCGAAACAACCATTATTAACGCACTTCCTACCGCTACGAGGAAATGAGTCTTTAATCCAGCTTCTTTCGATCGAATTTCTCTTTCAATACCAATCATTGCTCCTAACAAGCCAGCAACACCGATTCGTATAATAAAATCCAAATCTACACTCACGGGCACTTCCCCCTTTCATTCATTATAGATAGATAAAACAAAAATTATCACAAATATCCATTTATCAACATGAAGGAATACCACTAAAATACACTTAATACTCCGACTAT
>NZ_JBNLYE010000296.1:0-4967 GCF_050172095.1 Bacillus sp. GMs2/2 | reverse complement strand
TTCTTCTACATTAAGTACGAATGGATACTTTTCTCCAGTTATAGAATGGTCTTTAATGATTATAAGTATTATTTTAAACATTACTGCAGTGATAGGTTTATCACTACACGTTCTTGTATACCAACCTATGAAAAGATTTGAAACAAATTTAAAAGAGACCTTCAAATAAAATAATTATATTTGAAGTACCATCACATCGCTATTGAGCTAAAAAATGTATCCATAAAAAGAAAAAATACGCTATTCTTTCTGTAGAATCATAGAAAAGGATAACGTATTTTTTCTTTTTGAGGAGATTTCTTTTTATTAGCTGGATAGCGATGGGGTACTTCAAAATCTTAAGTTGATGGGCATATATGGTACCCCTAATATAAACTCAACATTAATTTGAGAAGATTCTTCAAAAAATCTCTTTTTCAAAAAATATTTTTTGATTATCTAGTTTTTGAAACAATGTGCTTGCTTCTTAACCATAATCTCTAAATATACCTCCAGTAACAGGATCGTTTACTTCATTTAACTTTAACTTTTTTCAAGCCATATATTTGCTAATTTACAGATACCTTCAGTAATCTCATGTTCACTTAAGTTTCCTAAGCCTAATTGAATATGCGGATATTTAGGTGATTTTTTAACAAAATATTGAGAGCATGGATAAACAGTAACACCATTGCTAAATGCTTTATTTATCAAATCTTTCTCGCTCATTTGAGTTTTGACCTCAATAACTACATAAATACCAGAATAGTAACCCTTGATTTTTATATTGTTTTTAAAATGCTTATTTATCTCTTCGCATAATACTTTTATTTTACGTTTATAAAGAGTTTTCATTTTCCTTAAATGTGTATACCAATATCCCTCTGATATAAAGTGGGCTAGCGTCCTTTGATGAACAGAAGAAGCAGTTTGTTCTAGTAAAGGCCCAATTTTCTCATACGTAGGCAGTAATCGTTTAGGTAATACCATGTAACTTACACGGATTGAGGGTAATAATGCTTTAGAAAATGTGCTCAAATACACAGTTCTATCATTAGAATCTATACTATGTAAAGAGGGGACAGGTTGATGAATATAACGAAATTCACTATCGTAATCATCCTCAATAATATATCCATTAACCTGTTCAGCCCAATTAATGAGTTGTAACCTTTCACTAACAGGCATTGTTAAGCCATATGGAAAATGATGAGTCGGTGTAACGTATACCAATCTTGTGTCTGTTGTACACAATTGATTAACGTCAAGGCCATTTTCAATAACAGATATAGGTTCCACGGAGAATGACTGTAAGGAAAAAAGTTCCCTTGCTCCATTGTAACCAGGGTCTTCTACAGCTATCTTATGAAATTCTTTTTTTAAAAGAAGGGTCAAAATCAATAACAAATGTTGTGTACTGCTACCAATCAGTATTTGCTTATTAACAGCACTTACACCTCTTGATTGAAACAGATAATCTGATATAGCTGTCCTTAACAACATGTCCCCTTGTTTTTCCCCGTAGGAATACATGATAGGATCCATTAAGACTTTATTTGTTAGGCTTCTCCACTTTGCAATAGGAAAGTTCTCCCTGTCCACCGTACCAATTTTAAAATCAATAGTTTTTCTTATATCTTTTTGTCTTCCTCTAGGAGTTATTACAGTAGGTTCATATGTAAGTACTTGATTCGACACATTTGCCTGTACAAAATAGCCCTTTTTATTTTCACTTCGTATATAACCTTCTGCTAGAAGTTGTTCATAAGCCACTTGTGTAGTATTTCTACTTACATTTAAAAGTTCTGCTAATTGTCGAATAGAAGGTAGTTTTGTATCATAGGTAATTTTTCCTGATAATATTTGCATCCGTATATAAACATATATTTGCTGATACATTGGAACATTACCACTCTGATCTATATTAAAAATGAGTTCTTTCACTTAATACACCCCAACTGTCATTTTAAATTATTATAAACTGTACCTTTTACAAATGACAGTAAGGATTAGTATTAAGTATAGAAATTCATACAATATTTTTTAAGAGGAATGATGATAAGTTGGTTAAAATTATGTATTTATTTTGTTTAATTGTTTGGGGACTTAATTTTATTGTAGTTAAGATTCAAGGTACACCAGTTAGTCTAGAACTCTCGTTATTATACCGTTTAGTTCTAACGGCAATCTTATTTTTAGTTCTCATATGGTTTATTAAACCTAATGGAAAACCTAATAGAAAAGATATTCCATTTGTCGTTTTATTTGGCATTTGCAATTTTGCATTGAGTTACCTATGCCTCTATTATGCTACTATAATGAGTTCTGCCGCTATCGTAACTTTGATTTTTTCATTGAAAGTTATTTTAACTCCAATTGCCCTTCGAATTTTTTTGAAAGAGAAGCTACATTCTCGTGTTTTAATTGGAGGAATTCTAGGAGTGCTAGGCGTATGTATTCTTATCTATCCTAATATAAACAGTTTTAAAGGATTTGATGATGTAAAAGGAATTATGATGGCAATTCTAGGTACTATTCTTACAGCGATAGGAGATGCTAGCTCTGCAAGAAATTCAAAACATAAGGTTAATCCCATATATGCAAATTCAATTGGCTTTACAGCAGGAAGTGTATTGATAGGAGCGATTGTATTACTTCAAGGAGAAAAGCTAGTCTTTCCAACATCTATTTCATACTTATCTGCTTTACTATACTTAACCCTAATTGCTTCTTTTGCAGCATGGTTATTCTATTTGAAACTTGTAGATAGAATTGGGGGGGCAAAAAGTGGTTATATGGTAGCACTTTTTCCTGCAATTGGAGGAATAGCTTCTGTGATAATTGGCGAATCAGATTTATCTGTATATTTATTTGCTGGCTGTCTCTCAAGTAGTATTGGAGCTGCTATTGCTTTAGGATTTGGAACAAAATATCAAAATATAGAATTACGGATAAAAAAGAGTAGTTAAAAATCAGAATTTAGTGCTGATAATGATTGGAGGCGGAACATGGTGATTTATTAGGGGGCACTATACATGCCCATCATGCTAAGGTCTTGGAGTACCCCCTAAACGGAATTTTTACTTTTCTACATTTATTTATGTGAATTCAACTCGTTTTTTTCGTTTTGGGGGTGATTGATTTCTTAGGTTGATAGCGATGGGGTACCGCCAGCATTTTGAAAAAATTACGCTAAGCAAAAACATATAATAAGCTGTCCATATGGACAACTTATTTACATAATTATTGTTCTTGGAAGTAAGGTTTTAAAAATGAAAAGTACAAGAAAAAAGGCGGATCTCTCTTCTCACAAAGAATCCGCCTTTTTCTATGAATCTATTCATTTTTTATACATTCTTATCCTGGTGTGGTTTTAGGATTCTCGTTTGTTACTGGATTAGTTAAAAAACTGTGCACAAAAACTTGCATTTTGACAAGTTTTTGGCACAGTTTTTTTATTTTATCCCTTTCATTAGTACCTGAATCTTTGGAGCCATAAAATATAAAATAACACTTAAAATGATTGAAAGACCACCAATTGCACCAAAATAAATAATTTCTGTTTCAGGATTATATAATCGAACTAGTTGAGCATTTATAGCTTGTGCAGCTGCACTAGTTAAGAACCACAGACTCATTGTTTGAGCTGAGAAAGCAGCTGGTGCTAATTTAGTTGTAATTGATAAACCTACAGGTGATAAACAAAGTTCCCCGATTACTACTAAAAGGAAGCTAATTGCTAGCCATATAGGACTTACAAGTGATTCTGTACCATGGATATATGCAGGAATAATCATAACTAAAAATGATAAACCAGCAAATAATAAACCTATAGCAAATTTATTAGCTGTACTAGGTTGACGTGTATTAAGCTTAACCCACAACCATGCAAAAACTGGTGCTAATAAAATGATATAAATAGGATTTAACGATTGGAACCATGAAGATTGAAGTTCAAATCCTGCTAATTTTAGTTGAGTACGTTGATCAGCATAAGTCGCTAAAATTATAGCGCCTTGTTCTTGAATAGCCCAGAACATTGTAGCAGCAATAAATAATGGTATATACGCAATTAAACGAGATTTTTCAACTTCTGTAGTTTTTGGACTACGGTACATAAAAATAAAGTAACAAGTTGGTATAACAACACCTAATATACTTACTATTAAAGTGAATAGATTTATAGTTAAAATACCTGTTGGTATTGTTGCAAGACAAAATAGTAATATAGCTACGATACCAATACTAAACTGTTTCAATACTTTCTTTCTTTCGTCCTTTGTTAAAGGATTTGGCACTTGTTCTCCTGCTAATCCAAGGTTCTTCTTTTTTGTAACAACAAAAATGATTAATCCTAGTAACATACCAATTGCAGCAATACCAAAACCTAGATGGAAATTATATTTTTGTCCTAATGTACCAACAATAAAAGGTGATAAAAATGCACCTAAGTTAATTCCCATATAGAAAATACTAAATCCTGAATCCCGACGTGTATCTGTTTCACTATATAACTCACCAACTACACTAGATACATTGGGTTTTAATAAACCTGTTCCAAGTATTAAAAATACCATTGAGATAAATAAAGTACTAATAGTACCAGGTAATGCTAAAATAAGGTGGCCTATCATAATTAAAACTCCACCCCAAAAGACTGTTTTGCTTGAACCTAATAGACGATCGGCAACCCAACCACCAATAATACCTGACATGTAGACTAGAGAACCATAAATGGCCATAATCGATGCAGCAGTTGCATGATCCATTCCTAGTCCGCCTTTTGAAATCGTATAATACATATAGTAAAGTAATATAGCCCTCATGCCATAGTAAGAGAACCTTTCCCAAAACTCTGTAAAGAATAAAGTAAATAGACCCTTAGGATGACCGAAAAAACCTTTTTGCGGAATAGTCTGAATAATATCGTTTTTACTTAGTTTCCCCATAATTCTAATCTCCTTTTATTTATGTACATAAAATTATAC
>NZ_JBNLYE010000295.1:0-4990 GCF_050172095.1 Bacillus sp. GMs2/2 | reverse complement strand
TTAGAAAATATAGCTTAGAACTCGAAAAACAAGGCTATGAGTTTAATAAAGATGGCGACACAAGACTGTATCATACCGATGATGTGACAGTTTTTAATACTCTAAAAGAGATTAGAGAAAAAACTAAGGTTTCATTGAATCACGCCGTTAGCGTGTTGATGACACAGCAATCTCGTGCGACACAGAGTGTAGCGCGTTCGGAAGTTGCTGTGACAAGGTCTCGGAGTGAAGAGGAGCAATACGCGCTACAATCTGTATCGAGCGAAATTCGAAATTTCTTAGAAGATATAAAGACTGAATTTATAGGTTTTCGAAAAGAACTTGAAATCGAACGTCAAAGTAATGATGTATTTAAACAAGAGCTTGAAGCAGAGCGTGAAAAAAATCAGGAATTAGAAAAGAAACTTGATCTTATTATGAAGGAATTAAAAAAAATCAACGCTAAAGCTGATATTTCTAACCAAGAACCCAAAAGGAAGAAATTATTTGGGATATTTTAAGTTTATACAAAACAAAAAGAGTTGCTCATATGACAGCAACTCTTTTTGTTTTAGAAATCCGGATCTTCTAAATCGTCTTCGTCTAATGATCCTGTAATGTTGATATTAGTTATTAATTGTCCCATTTGACCTACGTCTTTTAATAAATCGTCTGCCAGGGAATTATGGGTATTATCATCGTTTTGCATAAGAACAGCAGATACAGGAGCCACCTGGAGATCTGAAATTGTTTGTGTAATTTGTTTTATGGCATTCATCATTTGTTCTTGGTTTTTTGAGACATTTAGAAGTTCTTTTTTTGCATCAAAGGGCTCTTTTTGTGTTAAGTCTTGTTCAACTAATTGAATAATATAAGTTGCCAGCTTTTTTGAGCGGGCTTTTTGCTCAAGGTGATTATAAACTTCTTCGCTCATGTGATCTGTTCGAAGCCCAAACACTGTTTGTTTCTCGGTCTTTTTAGTACGCCCCATAATGCGGCTCCTCCTTTCTGGCTATACTTATTTCTCTGTTTTTTGCAGCATTTCACCGCGACTTTTTACTTCAAGACCATATAAATTTAATTTGCGTGAATCTGGTAAGAAAATATGATTTGCTTGAGCAATTTCAGCTCCATACATCTCTTCAATGACTTCATGAATGCTAGTTTCTAGTATTGGGGCAACACCACCGAAATAAACATATTTATAAACTTTATCAGCTGGTGCAGGCATTACATCTTGGATTTTTAAAATTAGAAACTTAGCAAACTCTTTTAAGGAAGAACGAATTTTGTCTGTTAAATCTACACGTTGGCCAGTGTTTCCGTCGATTAATTCCATTTTTGGTTTTTGGAAATTGTTTACTATAAATGTTTCAAATGAACGTAAATCTGAGAATTTTTCTAGGAACTTTTCTTTTCTTAATTTTTCGATATGAGATAGATAAGATAATTTGTCTATTGGTTGCATTGAATCACGGTTCTTAGGTGATTTTAAACCGGTTGGTGATAATACTAAATCAATCGTTCCACCACCGATATCAACAAGTACTGTATCGTTGTTATCGAATTGTCTTGCTTCTTCACGATCTTCTAATTCGAAATTCTTTTTAATAGCTAAACGTGCAATTTCTCCTTCGATACGACAAGTTGCCTTTTCTACAGTTATTTTTAATGCTTTTTCCATTCCTGGTGTATGTATTGTAACTTCATGCTCTCCAGCAAATCGTTCCGCCATTGCATTTTGGGCTTCACTAAATTTAGCTGTTCGTTTCAGTAACCATATAGGTAACATTGTTTGGAAATATTCAATTTCAACTGTATTGTCATCCGATTCGCGAGTTTCATTAATAGCATGATAGAAAGAAACAGCTGATAAAAACATTACGTAAGGGATAGGACTTGTAATTTTATCATGGAGTTTATTGACATGATTGTTAGCTAATGCATGTTTTGCAGCTTCGTCGCCAACTAAGAAGAAGCGTTCGGTTTCTTCTCCTGGAATTGTTGTTGAAATAAGTAGGCGAGATAATAATTCTTTAGGATTAGTAATGGTTGCTACAAAATGAGAGTCAGCTTCATCTTTACTGATTTCTACAACGTTTGTAGGTGTTTCAATATAGAAACCATCAATCAAGTTCATATCAAGTGAGTTTCCGGAATCCTTATTCATCATAGTAATTTTCATTAACTATTCACTCCTTTAGTTATATTGTTAACAATATAACATTTTTTCGTCTTTATTGGAAGGTGTTTTTTAGTGTTAGTTAACAAAAGTAAAGTGTTATTATCCTTATATTTTTAAGGTTTTATCATGATTTATTTTTGTTATAATGCATTTATGTTAACTATAAAAAACATTGTTAACTTTTGTTTTGATATATATGTATTCTTCACAAGATATATGTTTGTACCTATAGGAAGTAAAAGCAAACCATTCCCATTCAAAAGAGGTTTATTCTTTAAACAGTTGCTTTAATCAGCAATTGCATTAGTTAATCCAGCACTCACACCTAAAAACAGGGGGAAATAGCATGATAAAACATTTTTACACCTTAAAATCACGTTATTATAAAGAAGTTTGGTAGTCTTTAATTAGCCTTTAATTTAACCTCAAACTTAAGGGAGATGTATAAATGAACATTGGTAAACAGATACATTATTTTCGTAAACGGGATAATATGTCTCAAGAGGAGTTAGCAGCAAAAATTCATGTTTCCAGACAATCTATTTCTAACTGGGAAAATGAAAGAAACTATCCAGATATTCATAATTTACTAATGATGAGTATTCTCTTTAATGTCTCCCTGGATGATTTAGTTAAAGGAGATGTAAAGATTATGAAAGAAGAACTTCAAAAATCAACTTTCTTTAAGTGGAGTTATATCATGTTAGCATCAATGATTATACTTCCTATTTCTATTGCACCTGTATTTCACTTTTTGGGTTATTATGGCCTTATAATACCTTTGGCACTTACGATTTTGCTTATGTTTTCATCACAGCAAGTTGAAAACATAAAAAAAGAGCATAATTTAAAAACTTATCGTCAAATAGTTGATTTTATAGAGGGAAAACCTGTAAGTGAAGTAAAGCCTAATATAAAAGACAAATTATTAAAAATAGGTTTGATGCTTGCAAGTGCTTTAATTAGTTATAGTTTGATTTATTTAGGATTGAGTGTATTTGGAAGATAGCTTAGAAAACTATTAAAAGTCCTCCGGATTGTTTAACTGGAGGACTTTTGTGTTTACATAATTCTTGTTATCGGTAGCAAGGATAAAGGAGAAACCCTTGTTTTATGGGGTTCTTTTTTCTTTTCTAGTAAAATGGATATGCATAATTTTATACATGGTTGATATAGTAGGGGTCCGGAGGATCCCTACTATTCTTTTTTTGCATAAAATCTTGTATAAATAAAAAAGATTTTGATGTTATTATCGAGAAGTAATACATATCGGTGGTAAAATCGGAATGTATTTCGAAATTAAATCGTTTTTAAAATCGGGTGTTATATCGGTTCTAAGTACATTCCGATTTTGATTGGAATGTTGATTTAATCGTGTTTTTTAAGTGAAAAACGTATTCCGTTTTTGGGGGAGGAATGAAAATTGGAACTAAAATCGGAAATGCATACACCGAAAATTGTTGCGGATTTTTTAGGGATCACACCTGATTTGTTAAAGGTATGGTCAAACGAATTTAACATACAAACGGAGCGAAGTCAGGGAGGGCATCGTAGATACTCGAAGGAAAATATAGAAGAATTAAAAGCAATAAAAGAAAAAATACAGGTGCAAAAATGGTCTTACGATCAAGTTCGGGCATGGCGAAACGGAGAACTAGATTCGTTTGTTTCAAAAGAAGAAAAATCAGAATTAGAAAAGAAATTAAATGAAGTATTAGAAAATCAGCAGTTACAAAATCAATTTAATCAAGCACTGGTTCAAAAATTGCAAGAAATTACGAATGAATTGGTTACGACAAAAGAGCATTTAGCGAATACGGAGAAAAAGTTAACTGAAGTAGAAGGTAAAAACAGTGAATTAGAAGTTTTTATAGAGAAGAAGCTAGAGAAGCGAGATCAGTTATTGCTTGAAAACATTAGAGATATGCAGAAGCAAAAACGGAAAGGTTTTTTCGGTTTGTTTAAAAATTAAATATGATTGCTATTCTTTGTAAGGTCTAATGTTGGAAAAAGAACAATAGAAAAAGATGAATAGAAATATAGCATACATAGGATAACAGAATGCAGTATAGATTGGCATATAAGCATTTCCTTGTTTCACGTATATTTATTTATTTTAAAAGTATTATATATTTTTATTTTATTGTAAAATATGGTTATAACGTACCCGATGCAAGGTAAAAATGTATCGGGTTTTTATTCCCGTATACTTTTTATCTTTGTATTTTGTTTGTAAAAAATATAAAAATTAAAAGAAATGGGGATAAGACATGAGCAAGCGTTTTGTGATTTATTTAACAGTGTTTTCGTTTTTTGGAGTGCTTTTTTTGTTTATTAATGATGGGACTATTAATGTTTCGGTTAATTGGAGCAATCTTCTCCCGGAATTAGGCAAGAATCTTATTTATGGTGCTTTTGGAACTTCTGTGATTTATTGGGTGGAAAATTCTTTCAAAAAATCAGAGTAAATACTTATTAATATTAAATCAGAAAAAATAAAGTTTGATAGGGGGTGATGATGCATGCTCAATGATCATTGTGATTCAAAGCCATATAATTATGGTTTTGAAAGGATCTAGTCCCCAATATAATGTTTTGTAATTAAGAGTAAGGAGTGTACGTTATAGCTTAGCTCATGTTGTAACCCTTTTGCCTATTTCTGGACGCCAAGAAATAGGCTTTTTTTTATAGCATATGATTTTTACTGAAACCCATCTGATGTTTTGTTTTCTTTATTTATAATAATTTGAATGTATACTTTTGTTATGTTTTTTGAGGATATCAAGAGAATTGGTAAGAATTCAATATTTGAGGGGAAATGAATGT
>NZ_JBNLYE010000294.1:0-4992 GCF_050172095.1 Bacillus sp. GMs2/2 | reverse complement strand
CTATCTTCAGAAGTATATTTGGGAAGTACAATGGATTACAACGCGAAAGTAGTGAATCCCACTTACAGACCAGAAAATAAAAGCTTTGAAGATAGTCCAAAAAGTAAAATATTGTCTATCCTCATAGTATTACTATGTTTAATACTAACTATTTCGATATGGTATTTCTCTAATTGACGTTTTGCGTAATCTAATCTGATGTTTGAAAATACAGAAAAAAAATGTTATTGTGTAAGTGCGAAGCGAAATTAAGCAAAATCATGTTTACACCAAAAAGCCCTCCTATTCTCAGTAGGAGGGCTTTTTTACACTGTTGCGATTTCAGCGTTGGAGCTAGAAAAGCAACTGCATAGATTATCTGCTAATCGTCTAGCCAACGATCAACTAGCAAAAGTACTAAACCCACAAAAAGTGGGGCGATAATCAACGAAATTAAGCTTTCAATCATGTTTACACCCCCTTTCGGGGCAGTTGCCAAAACAAGTATATCACAAGAAGAATTTCTTGTGGGGGTTGTTAGGGCTTGCCCTGACCGCCTGCAAGGCGCAATCCTAACCAAGATACCCTAAAACAACTAAACATGTCTTAAAGATCTTCAGACAAGCAAATAGAGCCTAACCAAATGATTTACCTTGTCAACGGTATTGATTTTGATTTTAGCGAGTGAACGAAGTGAACGCTGCAAGCAAAATGTGAGCGGGATTTTCGCTCACTCCTTTTTTGATTTTTTAGTGCCAGTTTTGTAAATATCGCGGACCTGTTTGTAGAAAAAAGAGGTTAATTTTGGGCGGGAAATTTCCGCGCGCGCACGCGTTTCTTTTATATATATTTTATATATATTTTTAAAACCTTTTTAGGCGGGCTGTGTGCCACGTGGCTCTAAGGAAGAGCAGATGGTACCAACAACTTTTTATCTGACTACCAACAACTTTTTATCTGACTACCAACAACTTTTTATCTGACTACCAACAACTTTTTATCTGACTACCAACAACTTTTTATCTGTTTTATTTTCATAATATTAAAACAAACAACCAACTGTTGACAAAGTTGGTTGTTTGTTTTAATATTCGAATTGTGAGGGGGCGAAAGGAATGAGTGATAAATCGGAATTAGCTGTTAAATATCAAAATGAGTTAAATCTTGTGCCACTTAAAAACTTTAATGCAAAACAAATGGATCTGTTCTTTGCGTTATGCGCACGAATGAAAGATAAAGGAGTAGAGAATATTCGTTTCTCCTTCGAGGAATTAAAGGAATTGAGTGACTACAAAATGACTGCTACAAAAGCCTTTGTAGCAGACTTAGAAAAGTTGTATAAAGATATGCTGAACCTTTCTTATCGTACAGAAAACGATGACGAAATAGAGTATTTTGTTTTATTCAATGGATTTAAAATCGACAAAAAACAAAAGTTTGTTGAAGTTCGAGTTAATCAAGATTTAGACTATATAATAAATGGTTTAACAACAGAGTTTAGTAGGTTTGAGCTGTCCGCTTTTACTTCAATACGCTCAACATATGCTAAAACATTGTTTCGTTTGTTAATGCAATATCGTTCAACAGGGTATTATGTAGTCAGTATTGAAGACTTCAGAGAATTGTTAGACATACCCGAATATTATCAAATGGGTAACATTGACCAAAAGGTTTTAAAACCAGCAATGAAAGAACTCCATAACTATTTTGAGAATTTAGAAGTAACAAAAATCAAAGCCAAAAAAGGCAATAAGATTGCCAAACTAGAATTTACGTTTACTGGTCTGAAAACCAACAAACCAAGCGTAACCATGCACGATTGGGTAAACGGAGAATAAAAAAAGAACTTGCCCCCTCACATTAAGCAAGTTAGCAAGTTCCTCACGCAATCTTCCGGACTGCTAGATTATTTTAGCATATTTGCGTGAGGACTTCTAAAATAAATTATTTTGGAGGTCCTACTTATGGGATTAATGACAGGATACAACATGACAAAAGAGGAGTACGAAGTCACACAGGCTGTACTGGAGCGACTAGATAAGTTTGAGAGTGAACTAGAAGCGCTATTGCTTGATTTGGAGCCACTTGACTTATCACGATTAGATACTGTAGTTCGAGACGAAACGCTAAGAATGTTTAATTATCTAAGTCGGTCATACATTCTACTTATTGATACGGTAGCCTACAAAGTTACGCTAGAAGAAGATATTTCCTGTGGGATTGTGAAGATTGACGGTCAATCTCTAGACGAAGAAGAATAAAAACTACCCTTGCTTGTTATAAAAAAATGTTGACTATTTGGGATAACACTCGAAAAATATCAAGATTAGCCTACTTCCATTTTGGGGTAGGCTTTCTTTTTGCAAGCGGAGCAACATGGTACCATGTTGCGATATTTTGAACGACTCCTACCAAAAATACTGGTAGGAGTCGTTCAAATTTTTGGGGTTCCCCCAATCCCACTGCTGTTATTTTTTGCTTTTACTGTTGAAATTCGCTTAATTTCTTCCTGTGTTTCGGAAGAGCATAAGGGGAACTGGGGGGCACACAAGGTACCCCGCCTTGCAGTGCAAGGCTTTCCCGTGGGGTACACTTTCGTTCTTCGCTAGCACTTTACTAGCAGGTACTTTCAGGTAAACTAGCACATTTTTAGCACTCAATAGCAGGTTTCTAGCACCCAAACTAGCAGATTCCTAGCAGTGACTAGCAGGTTTTTAGCACCAAATTAGCACATTACTAGCACCGGCTAGCAGAAAGCTAGCACGTTCACTAATTTCAGGCAGTCGTTATTTAAACGGTTTTCTGACGGAGGGAAATTTGGAGTTTCTGCCTTAGCAGAAATGGAAAGTTTGACCGTAGGCAATCGGCTAAGTGCGAGATTGGGAAGCCTAAAGGCTGACCTTTCGAGTACTAGCCGACAGCCCTCGGCAGAGCGCACCTTTACGAAGTAAAGTATAGTGCGTTATACTTTACTTGGAAGTACTGCCGAAATCCAAAGACACCGAACGACACAAGAAAAAAAAGGGGGAGGAGCGCTCATGTCAAAAATTGTTGCACGTATGGAAAAAATGAAAGACGGAAATTTAAGTGGTATCCAACGACATAATCAACGAGAAACCAATAATCATTCCAATCCTGATATTGATATTGAGAAATCTCACTTGAATTATGACTTAGTCAATCCTGGTTCAATCAATTATCGGGAGAAAATCAAACAAATCATTGAGAGCCAACGAATCAGTAAACGAGCGGTTAGAAAAGACGCAGTCCTTGTGAACGAATGGATAATCACTAGTGATACCGCCTTTTTTCAAGAGAATACAGACACACAAGCATTTTTTACCGATGTTGTCGCATATTTCTCTGATCGCTGCGGTCGACAAAATGTCGCCTATGCCACGGTACATTTAGACGAAACCACGCCCCATATGCACTTAGGAATTGTGCCTATGTACGAAGGGCGATTGAGCAGTAAACAGGTGTTTAGTCGGCAAAATTTGTTAGAGATTCAAGAAGAATTGCCAACCTATTTGCAAGAACGAGGCTATGCTATTGAGCGTGGACTCCGTGGGAGTCCGCAAAAGCATTTATCTGTCAAAGAATACAAAGACGTTCAAAAGGAGCTACAAGTTTCTAAGCAGGAACTCGCTAATCAGGAACAAATTCTGGCAGAAAAAGAGAGAGAACTCCATTCTTATGAACAGGCAATCTTCCGTATTGACCGCCTTCTTGAAGAGAAGAACGAAGAAGTAAAGGGCAAAGTCCAAGCAATGAACCAACTGGAAACGAAGCGAAACGAAATCATTAACTCTCTACAAACAACCGTTTTACCTGATTTAGCAAATGTCAAAGAAAAGAAATTTAGTTTAAACGGTTTAAAATACGTTTTAAGCGCTTCTGACTTTTCGGCGATAAAAAGTATTACGAAAGATTTCGAGACGCTTAGAACGCAAAATAAGCACCTTAAAATCGAAAACAATAACTTGGCACAGAAAAATAAAGAATTGACACAAGTAAATCATGAACAAGAATTACAAATAACGGAATTAGCCTATGAATTAACCCTGAAAAAAGAACAATTAACAGCGTTTGAAGAAAAACAACTAAACTATGACCAGAGCGAACAAATCAAACAAGAACTTGATACAACAACACAAACAGTTTCTGTGTTAGAAACAGAGAATAAGCGGTTAAAAGATAAAATTACTGACTTAACCTACGACTTTTCTGAACTAAATGAAAAATATCAAGAAATAAAATTAAAGTTTGACGGGTTAACTACTTACCTTCACGAAAGACTAGGTCATGCTAAAGAAACCATTTTATTTACGATTCAGCAAGGAGTGAAGTACCTTCAGAACGCGCCTAAATTAAAAAAATCCCTAGAGCGATATTCCAAGGATAGAACTTACCTCATTGACGAAAAAGGGACATTGTTTTTACCACCAGATACGGGGTCAAAAGGGGTAACAATGTCCTTAAACCCACATTTCTACCCCCTAAAAGCCCCGTTTTACAACAGAGAAACAGGGTGTTATGAGTTTGTCGGCGAATATATGGCTAATGGACGTTCTCGAACGAATACTTTACAACTGTCTGAAGAACAAGTGCTAGAGAAGAAAGCTTTTACGTTTGAACAGTCGACAGATAAAAAGGCTTGGCAACAGAGTAAAAAATATTCAAGAGATATGTCAAAAGGACGAGGTTTATCTCGTTAAAAATAATTTAATTGATAAATTATTGACACATAAAAACAGTTAAATTAAAATATATTAATAAAAATTAAAAAAAAGTGAGGTAAGCATTATGAAAAAGTTGTTAGTTCTAATTTTAGGGGTGTCTTTTATCTCTGTTGCTTTAAGTTCAACTACAGAAGCAAGTGCTAGAGAGTGGGATTCTATAGAGTGTCAGCCAGGATTTTATTGGAAAAAAGGCGGGTGGACTGCAGGAGGATATCATAAAGCCGGTGGATTTTGTATCCCAATGCATACAAGATGGTCAAAATAGTCGCTA
>NZ_JBNLYE010000293.1:0-4999 GCF_050172095.1 Bacillus sp. GMs2/2 | reverse complement strand
CTTTTTTCTTTTGTCATTTTCTTGTAAATATTACTGATTTGTAAGTAGGATTTGTCTTAATTTTGTGGAATGAAAATAGCAGGGAGAAATTTAAGTCATCATGGCACCAGCGCAGCTTTTGTGAAAAATAAGTTGTTATGGAAGGTGGAAGTAATGATGAAAACGAAGCAAACTGATGAATTATTAGCAAAAGATGAGCAATATGTTTGGCACGGAATGCGTCCCTTTAGTCCAAATAGTACAATGGTAGGGGCAAAAGCTGAAGGGTGCTGGGTTGAAGATATACAAGGAAAAAGATATTTAGATGGTATGAGTGGTCTTTGGTGTGTGAATAGTGGATATGGAAGAACGGAGCTCGCAGAAGCGGCTTATAAGCAATTACAAACATTATCATACTTTCCAATGTCACAATCTCATGAACCAGCTATAAAGCTTGCTGAAAAGTTAAATGAGTGGCTTGGGGGAGAGTATGTTATTTTCTTCTCAAATAGTGGTTCAGAAGCGAACGAAACAGCTTTTAAAATAGCAAGGCAATACTATGCGCAAAAAGGTGAACCACATCGTTATAAATTTATGTCACGTTATCGTGGGTATCACGGGAATACAATGGCGACAATGGCAGCGACGGGACAAGCTCAGCGTAGATATCAATATGAGCCGTTTGCTTCAGGCTTTTTACACGTAACACCACCGGATTGTTACCGTATGCCTGAAATTGAAGGGCAGCATATCTATGATGTAGAATGTGTGAAAGAAGTCGATCGTGTTATGACGTGGGAATTAAGTGAAACAATTGCTGCGTTTATTATGGAACCTATTATTACAGGCGGGGGCATATTAATGCCACCACAAGACTATATGAAAGCTGTTCATGAGACATGTCAAAAACACGGTGCCTTGCTTATAAGTGATGAAGTGATTTGCGGCTTCGGTCGTACAGGAAAAGCATTCGGATTTATGAATTATGATGTGAAGCCAGATATTATTACAATGGCAAAAGGCATTACGAGCGCATATTTACCATTATCTGCAACAGCTGTGAAAAAAGAAATATATGAGGCTTTTAAAGGTAAAGGAGAATATGAATTTTTCCGCCATATTAATACATTTGGTGGAAATCCAGCAGCTTGTGCATTAGCACTTAAAAATTTAGAGATTATGGAAAATGAAAATTTAATTGAGCGATCTGCACAAATGGGTTCCCTTTTATTAGAGCAACTAAAAGATGAAATTGGGGAACATCCGCTTGTTGGGGATATTAGAGGAAAAGGTCTATTAGTTGGAATTGAATTAGTAAATGATAAAGAGACGAAAGAGCCAATTGATAACGACAAAATCGCAAGTGTCGTAAATGCTTGTAAAGAAAAAGGGCTTATTATAGGACGAAACGGTATGACGACAGCAGGATATAATAACGTCTTAACATTAGCACCGCCGCTTATTATTTCAAGTGAAGAAATTGCCTTTGTTGTTGGAACGTTGAAGACGGCGATGGAACGTATTTAATGAATCGAGCGAGCTGTAATATACAGCTCGCTTTTGTTTATTATGTGAAATATGATAAATTTTTCAAAGGGAGGGGAATTATTATGAAGAAATATGATCCTAATCAACATTATCACATCGGATATTATGAAGATGGATATGATTTAGAAGTGACAGCGTACAAAAGAATACATGAACCAGTTTGGGATGCTTATATTCCGCACTATGAGGTGGACGATTTTTATAAGAAAGTGGAGGAAATGAAACTGGGTGAATATATAGATGATTATGGTATTAAGGTGTATTCATTTAGTAATGATATCAATGATGAAGAAGCACGAACTATTTTTGAAAAATGGTTAAAAACGAATGGAATTGTTTAAAGATAAAATGAAAAAGGAGATTGCTATCTTATAAAATAGCAATCTCCTTTTATTATAGTAAATTTATTTACTTGCTTTCATTGCTTTATCTTTTGCACCAAACGTGTATTTTAACATTGGTGGTGTAATCATTGTAGTTAAAATAACGACAATAACGATTGCTGTAAAGTAATCTTGTGCCAATAGACCTGAAGAAAGTCCTGTTCCTGCAATGATAAGTGCAACTTCACCACGAGAAACCATACCAGAACCGATAATTGCAGAAGACTTAGCATCAAATCCAGTCATGCGTGCACCAACACCACAACCAATTAGTTTCGTTAATACAGCGATTACTGTTAATGCTAAGATGAACCAAATTTGATTGCCAATACCGTCAAATGTAATATTCATACCGATACTAACGAAGAATACTGGAACGAACATAGCGTAAGCAATTGGTTCTACTTTCTTTTCTACTTCATGTTTGTAGTTTGTTTGAGAAATTGCAATACCAGCAGCGAAAGCACCGATAATACCAGCAATTCCTAATAGTTCGCCAAAATATGCGAATGAGAAACAGATGATAAGAGCTGCGCTCACGATAGACTCAGATACGCGCAGTGGTGATAACCAACGCATAATTGCTGGAACACCTTTCCATCCGATTAAAATAATAGAAGCGAAGAATACTACTTTCTTCAAGATAATCATTGTTAAGTTAACATCATCAGTGCCTAAGAAGCTCATTGCGAATGCTAATAAAATAACAACAAGAATGTCATCAAATACAGCGGCTCCAAGCATCGTCGTACTTTCACGTGTTTTCATTTTACCTAAATCACGAAGTGTTTGTACGGAAATACTAACACTTGTCGCACATAGAAGTAATCCTAAGAATACAGCGTTTCCTTGTTCCATTCCCATAACAAGGCCAGAAACGTAACCACCTATGAATGGAAGAATAATACCTCCGAGTGCAACTGCTAAAGAAGAATTACGATTGGCGTTTAATTCTTCTAAGTCTGTTTCAAGTCCAGCCATAAACATTAGAAGAATAACCCCGACATTACTTAATTGAGTTAGAAGCTCTGAATTTTCAATCCAACCTAATAAAGCTGGACCGATAACGATACCGACAATTAATTTACCTAGTACAGAAGGTTGACCTAATCTAACACTAAGATCACCAGCAAGCTTTGTACTTAATAAAATAAGTGCAATTTGAAAGAAAAATTCGAATTCCATCTGATCCTCTCCTCATCATTTTTAGTTTTATCATACGATTTCTCGGAATTTGCCTAATGAAAATATGTAAAACCCATTAAACAAAAGGGTCTGATTACAAGTTCTTTTGAACTCGTAATTTGAACCTGTAATTAATATATAATATATTTTGAAAAAAATCAATGAAAAAATGGGAGCTTTTTTAGAGAGAGATGGTGTTATTAGGGATATACATATAAGAATAGTGTGTGAATTTTTATATGTATAAAATAGTATGAAGTCCTTTTTCATTACAAATAATAAGGCCTAAATGCTATTTCACGAATTATAAATGTGAAAAGGAGGTTTTATCATTTGAATTCATTAAAAAATAACTTGTCTATTGTTGCTTTAGGTGGAGTAAATGAAATAGGAAAAAATATGTATGCTATCCAATATGAAAATGATATTGTCGTCATTGATTGTGGATCTAAATTTCCAGATGAAAGTTTATTAGGGATTGATTTAATAATTCCAGACGTCACATATTTGCAAGAAAATAAAGAAAAAATTCGCGGTTTAGTAGTAACGCACGGGCATGAGGACCATATTGGCGGAATACCATATTTTTTAAAACAACTAAATGTACCAATCTATGCAACAAAGTTAACGTTAGGTTTAATTGAAATTAAATTAAAGGAACACAATCTTCAAAATGATACGGAATTAATCGTTATTCATTCAAAATCAGAAATTGATTGTGGTTCTATTAAGGCAACCTTTTTTAAAACGAACCACAGTATTCCGGATTGTCTCGGTATTGTTTTTCATACACCAGAAGGTACTGTAGTACATACAGGTGATTTTAAATTTGATTTAACACCAGTAAATAATCAACATCCTGATATTCATAAAATGGCTAAAATAGGAAGTGAAGGTGTACTAGCTTTATTATCTGAAAGCACAAATGCAGAACGCCCAGGTTTTACTCCATCAGAAAGGTCAGTAGGAGAACGGGTAGAGGAAATATTTATGAAAGCAAATAGAAAAGTAATTATTTCTACATTTGCTTCTAATGTGAATCGTGTTCAGCAAATAGTTGAAGCTTGCATAAAAACAAATCGAAAATTGGCTTTGCTCGGGAGAAGTATGGTAAATGTAGTAGAAGTTGCTCTAGAGGAAGGGTATTTACATATTCCAGACGGCATGTTAATTGAAGCGAGTGAGATAAATCGTTTAGATTCAAAGCAGGTAGCGATACTTTGTACAGGAAGTCAAGGAGAACCGATGGCAGCTTTAGCGCGTTTAGCTAGTGGAAACTATAGACAAGTGGATATTTTACCAGAAGATACGGTTATTATAGCCGCGACCCCTATCCCAGGAAATGAACGTAACGTTTCTCGAATTATCGATAATTTATTTGCATTAGGAGCAAAGGTGATTTACGGATCAGGTAGTTCTACTGGAGTGCATGTATCCGGTCATGCATATCAAGAAGAGTTGAAGTTAATGCTTACATTAATGAAGCCAAAATATTTTATTCCAATTCATGGAGAGTTTAGAATGCTACATCACCATAGTTTGTTAGCAGAATCAATTGGTATTGAAAAGGAAAATATCTTTATCGTTCGTAATGGAGATGTTGTAGATATTAGTAATGAAGTGGCCGTTCAATCTAGAAAAATACAGGCTGGAAATATATATGTAGATGGATTAGGAATTGGTGATGTTGGAAATGCCTTATTACGTGATCGTAAACAACTTTCGGAAGATGGAATGCTCGTTATAGTTATTACTTTTAATAAAGTCGATGGAGAAATTATTTCCGGTCCTGATATTACCTCTCGTGGATTTATCTATGTTCGTGATTCAGAAGAGTTTTTGAAGGAATTAAATAAATTAGCTGTTATTACAATTAATAATTTGAAGAAAGAGAATGTGAATAG
>NZ_JBNLYE010000292.1:0-5007 GCF_050172095.1 Bacillus sp. GMs2/2 | reverse complement strand
CCACCTAGAAAGAAATAAGTAAGATATAGAGAAAGGTTTATATAATGTAAAGAAGAAAAGTGCAACATAAAAAACTACATGCTAATTGTTGGGAGTGTTTAACAATTGGCATGTAGTTCGTGGATTAGTCCTTTATTTACATTGATTTAATTTTTCAAGGGTTGTTTTAGGTAAGATTGGAATTGAAATAGTGAAAGTTGTACCATCTTCATTACTAGTCATTTTTAATGTGCCGTTATGATTTTGGATGATTTTTTTTGTTACTGACAAGCCTAGTCCTGTTCCCGAATCCTTCGTTGAGAAGAATGGATCAAAGATATATTCTTGAATAGCTGGATGAATACCAATTCCATTATCTGTGAAAGTAATCCGAACGAAGTTATTAAGGCGATAACTAGTAATTTGAATAGAAAGAGGTTTGTCGCCTTGAGCATCGACGGCATTTTGAAATAGATTTAAAAACACTTGAACAAGTTCATGTCGATCAATATTGACTAAAATATCATCTAATTCATTAGAGAAGTTATAATCAATTGAAATATTATGCAAGGAGACTTCACTAGCTAGTAACTGTTGAATATAGTCACGTAAAAATGTATTGATGGGAAACGGTTCTCTTGTAAATTCCCGTGTTTTTGAAATGGCTAAAAATTTTGTAATAATATTATTTGCACGATCTAATTCAGGGATAAGCAAGTTTTTAAATAACTCTTTATTTGATGGAGAAATGCTTTCTTGTAAAAATTGTAAGTATCCTCGTACTGTTGTAAGAGGATTTCGTACTTCGTGTGCAATTCCAGCTGCGATTCGCCCTGCTAACGAAAACTTCTCAGCATCACGTTCTGTATTTAAATAATGAAAGACACTAATAACTCTAAAAATCTCCCCGTTATAATCGCGAATAATTCGGTTATTTATAATGCCATAGTTTTTGTCTAAAACTTCTTCATTATATATTTCTGTTCCCGTTTTTAATGTTTCAATTGCTTTAATTTTTTCTTCCGGCAAGTTTAGTAATTGTTGAATCGGTTTTCCGATAATATCATTTCGTATTACACCGAAATCATCTGCAGCAACTTGATTACATAAAGTAATATTCCCTTTACTATCGATAAAGGTTACATGATGTGAAAAGGCATCAAAAATATGTACAAAGTGTTTTTCAAGTTGTTCAAATAAAAATAATGAATCACAAGTAAGTTGAAAATGAGCCTCTTTATTCTCTTTTGGTATTTCTTGAATGGAATGAGTCGTTCTAGTTTTCTTTATTCGTAAACCAATATGTGGATTTTTGTATGTGAAATGATGTGGTAATTGATTCACAAGTTCTTCATAAAAACGTACTTTATTTTCTAGTTCTTCAATTCGTTTTTCATGAGATACAGTAGCATCGTTTGGAAGCATAAATAAATAACCCCTCATTTTAAAAATTCTTCCATATAGTATATCATATTTTTATAAGGATACTCTTAAAGAAAAGGCTACATGATGCAAAGTGAATAGAAGATGAAGTTAAAAAGGGAGGGGTATATGTGCTGTTTATTGGAGTGACAGGATGGGGAGATCATGATTCTTTATACATAAATCCCTATGAAAATAGAAATAAATTACGAACATATAGCGAGTATTTTCCTATTGTGGAAGTGGATAGTTCATTTTACGCGATGCAACCTGCACGAAATTATATAAAATGGGCAATGGAAACGCCGAAAGATTTTTCTTTTATCGTAAAAGCGTATCAAGGAATGACAGGACATATGAAAGGTGAAATTCCTTTTTCTACGTTCGATGAGATGTTTGATGTGTATAAACAGTCTATTCTTCCTTTAATAGAAGCTGATAAATTAAAAACAATTTTATTTCAATATCCACCATGGTTTGATTGCAAAAAGAAAAATGTAGATTTTCTTCGATATACGAAAGAAAAAATGGAAGGTTTACCATGTGCAATAGAATTTCGAAATCAAACATGGTTTTATCCAGAAATGAGAGATAAGACGTTACAGTTTCTAGAACAGGAGAAATGGATTCATACAATTTGTGATGAACCACAGGCTGGGATAGGTTCTGTGCCACTCGTGTTAGAGGTTACGAATTCAGACATGGCATTAATACGTTTTCACGGTCGAAATGTTCATGGTTGGCTTGATAAAGGGGAAAATTGGAGAGCGGTTCGCTGTTTATATCGCTACAACAATAAAGAACTGGAAGAATGGGTTGAACGACTAGAGCAATTAAAAAAGAAAACAAAGGATATATACGTACTGTTTAACAACAATTCAGGTGGGGATGCAGCAGATAATGCGAAACAGCTTATGAAAATGATGAACATTACATATGGTGAGCCGAAGCCGGAGCAATTAAATTTTTTTGAATGATAATAAACAAGAAAGGCACTGTACAAACAGGGGGAATGTACAGTGCCTTTCTATATGAAAAAGAGGGGTAACAATGTTACTGAGCGTTTGGTTGATTCATCAATTGTTGGCTTCATAATAAATGATAATGGTTATCATTATCATTGTCAATGGTTTTTCTAAAAATATATAAAAAACTTTGTGTATTTTAAATAGAGATAAAAAAAAGAACAGCGATTAATGCTGTTCTTTTCCATTGACGAATTGTTGTAAATCAAAAGGAGTTATCGCTTGGATAAATTCTTTTGAGATAAGTGTTTGAACGAGAGTGCTCTCAGAGATAGAAGCACCTGTTTTCTTTTCATAAGCTTGTTTTAATAAATCAAGTTTTTCAGCCGTTTCTTTTGGTAATTCAATTGTAAGTGTGTTCATAATTTCTCCCCCTTATTACTAGAGTACCACTACAGTATAGGAGAGACAAGAAAAGAGAATATGAAATATAAAAAAGGTTACCAAATTTTAAAATGGTAACCTTTTTTATGTATAAGAGTTATTAAGCAATACCGATATACTTTAAAGTTTTTGATGGAGTACTGTGATCAAAGAAGTGTTGTAAAAACGCAATATCAACACCTGATTTGTATGCACAATAACCCCAAGTTTTTCGAAGTGTATGTGAGCTAATCCCTTCTAATCCAACTTCTTTTGCAGCTTTGTTTAAAATGTACCATGCATGTTGTCTCGTAATAGATTTTGTTCCTTTTTGAGATTTTAACAATGGTTCATTACGTTTCCAAGTTTTACGTTCTTTCATGTAGTCTTCGATTGCGTGCTGTAAGTCTTCATTTACAGCAAACCATTTATGTTTCTTCACTTTTTCATTGTAAAATAAAATGGAATGGCGAACATTTTCATTTTCATCGATTACATCACTAACTTTTAATTGTAAGATTTCACTTACTTTTAAGCCAGAATTTACAGCTAATACGAATAATAAGCCATCACGTTTCGAAGATTGTAAAAGTATATTTTTGATAGTTTCTAATTGTTTTTCATTTTGAATAGGTTGTCCTGCTTGTTTCATTTCACGCACTCTCCTCTTTTATATGTGTAAAGGAAAGGATTAACTTGTTTCTTACTATAAAGGGAGAGTGTGAATTTCATGTGAACTCCTAGTGAAATTAAGACAAATTATTTGACTTCTTTTACTTTTTGTAAATTGAAATAGAATACAACACTGTTAGTCGTATTATACACACCATACTCGGCATGATGTAGGTCTAAAATGTTTTTTACAATAGATAATCCGAGACCGGTACCTCCAGTGTGACGGCTACGTGATGCATCTAGACGATAGAAGCGATCCCAAATTTTTTCAAGACTTTCTTCAGGGATAGGGTTTCCTGTATTCTCAATTTCGACTTTTACGGTATCTTCTGCTTCTATAATGGAGACTTGTATTTTTTCTCCCTCTGGCGTATAACGGATTGCATTACTTAGTAAGTTCACAATTACTTGCTCAATGCGACTGCGATTTGCTGTAACAAGTATAGAAGGGTCTGCATCGATGTTCACTTGTAAATGTTTTTCTTCCATGCTAAATAATAATTTTGTGTAGACTTGTTGCGTTAATTCACCGATTGAGAACGTCGTCATATCTAGTTTGTAAGTACCAGATTCCAACTTTGCTAATTCTAACATTTCAACAATCAGCCTGTTCATATTTTCTGTTTCTTCTAAAATAACATCAGTATAATACGAAGTATCCTTACTAACACCATCTTTAATTCCTTCTGCAAAACTTCTAATTACACTTAGCGGTGTTTTTAATTCGTGTGATACGCCAGAAATGAATTCTTTTCTTGTTTTTTCTAATTGACGTTCACGTTCAATATCTTGTTGTAACTTTGTATTAGCAACATTTAATCGATCGATTCGATCTTTTAAATTTACAGATAATGTATTGATACTGCCAGAAAGCCCGCCAATTTCATCGTCAGCTGTAACAGGTAATTTCTCGCTGAAATCAAAATTAGCCATTTTTTTTGTAACACGATTTATTTTAATTAATGGCTTAACAATGATTTTTGAGTAGTAGAAGGATAACAAAATAATTACGAGAAACACGATGATTAAGGCATAGACATAATAATCTTTTAAAACGAGCATCGCTTCATTAACAGGCTGCAAAGATGCTATCGCAAAAGCGTATTCTGTAATCCTTCCATTTTCTATAATCGGTTTTACAAAGATACTATTTTTTATATTTTCTCCGCCATCTAATATGAAAGTACTTAATTGGTTCGAGTTAGAAGTTCCCTCTCTAATCATATCTGCAAAATATTGAACGGCTTGTAATGTTTCAATATCATTTGCAAGACGAACCTCAGCTTTGGATGGGAGCTGTAACTTAGTTATAACACCTGTAAAGACGATTCGAGTTGTAGATTTGTATCGGCTTGCAAGTCTGTTCTTAGAAGGGTTACCATTAATTGACTGAAAATCCGAATAGAAATGTTCGTTTTGCCATTGATTATAATTCGTTCCTAATTTTTGTGGTGTGATTATATTATTCTCTTGCACGACTCCATCAACATTGATTATTACATCTTTTTTTAAACCTAAATTTTCGAATTTATTATATTCTTCT
>NZ_JBNLYE010000291.1:0-5022 GCF_050172095.1 Bacillus sp. GMs2/2 | reverse complement strand
CCAAACTACAAACAGTTTGGGATTATCTTTCTCATTTATTATGCGCATCTAACCACGAAATTAAATCTTTAAATACTTCATCCTTATTTACTTCATGAAACATTTCATGTCTACCATTTTCATATAAACGTAGTGTCACGTCTTTCACACCACATTTTTTATAGTTTTCATATACTTCTTTTACACCTTTCCCCATATCGCCAACAGGATCACGATCACCAGAGAATATATGTATTGGAAGATTCTTTGGCGTCTTCTTGTATTCTTCTAGTTTATTTACTTCTAATACACCAGAAAATAATTCTCGGTAAAAACTCGTCGTACAAATGAAACCACATAACGGATCCGCAATATATTTATCAACTTGATTATTATCTGAAGATAACCAATCAAATTTTGTACGATTTGGCTTAAAGTTCGAATTGAAGTTTCCGAAAGATAAAAAGTTTAACATTGGACTTTTCGTTTTTGCCCCGCGCAACTTCATTTCGATTGTTGCTACTTTATGACCAATAACTCCTAAAAGCCCTGGATTTCCACCTGTTCCTGAAATCAGAAATCCCTCATATAGTTCACCCCTAAGTTGTACAGCACGTCTTGATAAAAAAGAACCCATACTATGTCCAAGTAAAAACAAAGGACTTGACTGCTCTTCTTTTATCCTTTCTGAAACAAAGATAACATCCGTTACAACTTGATTCCACCCTATATTTGGTTCAAAATGACCATAATCTTCTTCTTTTTTTACTGTTTTCCCATGTCCTTTATGATCATGCGCATAAACACCATACCCTGCTTCCAATAAAGCATCCACAAATTCTGTATACACCCCTGCATGCTCTGTCATGCCATGTGCAATTTGAATAATTCCTCTCGGATCTCCTTCTGGTAACCACTTACGCAAATAAATTTCCGATCCATCCAATGCCGTAACGAAACTTTCCTGTACATTCATTTCGTCAGCTCCCAACTCTATTATGTATACCTTTAAGAGAAATGAATATCCATTCACTTTTCTTATTTTATATTATATGTAATTGCTTTCATTATGACAAATGATGTATTTTTCAGACTTGCTTTCAAACTGATCTCTTGACGAACCTGAAATAAAATTATATAGTTACTTACATAAAGTAACTATATAATTTTTAGGAGGTTTCTACTATTATGATGCCATCATTATTTTTAGCACATGGTTCGCCTATGCTCGCTATTCAAGATACAGACTATACACGATTTTTAAAAACACTTGGAGAAACATATAAACCGAAAACAATTGTTATTTTCACTGCTCACTGGGAAAGTGAAGTATTAACGATTTCCTCATCAGATAACGAGTATGAAACAATTTATGATTTTGGAGGTTTTCCCCCTGAGTTATACGAAATCAAATATCGTGCGAAAGGCTCTTCTAGCATTGCATCTATTTTAGAAACAAAATTTAAGAACAAAGGTATTTCAGTCCATCATAATATGACGAGAGGTTTAGATCATGGTTCATGGACACTCCTGCACCGCATGTATCCAGAAGCAAATATTCCTGTCGTGCAAATATCAGTAAATCCATTCCTTTCTGCAAAAGAACAATTTAAAATTGGAGAAGCACTTAAAGGACTCGGACAAGAAGATATTTTAGTAATCGGGAGTGGTGTTACCGTCCATAACTTACGAGCACTGAAATGGAATCAAACTACACCTGAAAAATGGGCAATTGAATTTGATGATTGGATTATTAAACATATGCAGAATAACGATAAAAATGCATTGTTTAATTGGGAAAAAAATGCTCCTCATGCACAATTAGCAGTACCAAGAGCAGAACATTTTGTTCCTTTATTTATCGCTATGGGAAGTGGTGAAAATAGCGGTGAAGTCATTCACCGTAGTTACGAGCTTGGTACATTAAGTTATCTTTGTCTTCGATTTTAAAGAAAAGGATGAAGCACATGCTGCTTCATCCTTTTTCTTTTTCATTCACTTAGTTAACTAACTTCCAAATGTCGTTTCTCTGATACCTCTTCGTTCTTATTATGAAAATAAACCCAAATACACGCAATAAATAATAGTGATGATGTAGAGAGGAAAACATATTGGAAACCTGCATGCGCTGCAATTTGTCCCCCGAGCACTGGACCAATCATATTTCCTAAAAACTGAAATGATTGATTATATCCAAATATCCGTCCCGTAACATGGGTTGGTGTATGTTGTTTTAGTAGAGTTTGTACGGAAGGTAATAATCCTGCTTGTGCGATACCTAATAAAAATCGAAGAATTAATAGTTGCCAAGCTGAGGTTACAAATGCTTGCGGGATAAAAATAATTCCTGCAGCAAATAACGCTACAACTAAAGTTTTTTGAGGACCGATATGATCTGATAATCTTCCTAGTCTTGGTGCTGCCAAAATAACGGCTAATCCTGTCGCTGACATAACTGCTCCCGCAATTGTTTCAATATGTGCAGTATGAGGGCCTACTAAATTTTTCACGTACAATGTAACAATTGGTTGAACTGACATATTAGCAAGTTGAATAATAAATGTTGTAACAAACAAACTAATAATTAAATGCTTCGCTGGGACCATCGTCCATACTTTTTTCGGCTGTGTTTTTTTTGCTTGAGCAGAGTGATTTTCTTCATGCAAGAAGAAAAAAACGATGAGAAAGGAAAGGAATAAAAAAGCTCCTGTAACAAGAAAGACATGACGCATTCCAATTAATTCAGATAAATAACCTCCAAGTAACGGGCCAAGTAACGAACCGCTTACACCACCAGTTGAAATTGTGGAAATTGCCCAACCTGAATGTTCTTTCGGAGTTTCTGCTGCAATAAATGTCATTGCGGTTGAAAGGAAACCAGATACTGCTCCCATTAAAAATCTTAGTGCGACTAATTGATATACATCCGTTACAAACCCCATAAGCGTCATAATAATCGCCATACCGAGGCTAGCACGAATTAGCATCAATTTCCGTCCATGTATATCACCAAGCTTTCCCCATATTGGTGATACGATCGCACCCATTAAAAATGTTACACCAAATGCAAGTCCCGACCACTGTGCAATGCTTGAAGTGCCAGTTACTCCCAATTCCTCAATATAAAAAGATAAGAAAGGAATTACTAAACTCATACCGGCTGCAGTGGTAAAACAACCTAGCCAACAAATCATTAAATTTCGTTTCCAGCTGGCCATTTTCACACCTTCTTTCTTTAGATACCCATTCTACACCCTTTCTTGTAAAAAGTTTAGTAATTTGCTTTTTATGCAAGATTTACTACAAAACCCGCTATTTTCTAGTAAAAACCACTACATCTCTACATCATTTTCATAATAAAACCAACTCCTTTAGATGAAGTTGGTTACTTATTATCTATCGATATTAAACGAGCATCACAATTTCTCTCGTAAAACTCAATGGGACCTGCTTGTCCAATAATCGCATATTCATATCCATCTTGCTTCATATTATATAAACAATGATGCAATAATTCTTTTCCTACACCTTTCACACGATTTTGTTTCGCTATGCCCATTGGACCAAACAATCCTTTCTTTCCTCTCACTACATCGTAACAGGCGAAACCAATTATCACTTCCTCCTGCTGTGCAATATAGATAGGTAACTTTTCATTATATGTCCGAAATCCATAATCAACCGACTGTAACCACCGTTCACCAAATTCATCCGCCACAAATCGTGATAACTTATCAAAATCAGAAGGACTAGCTCTTCTTACATGACAAAATAATGTATTATAAATAGATTTAAAACTATTTAAATCAACCGCTAAGTCTCTCGGTGCAGCTGTAATACGTAATATATCTTCTTGCATTTGTGTATGTATAAATTCACCAATATCTGTATCTACACGAAATAATGCATACATAATATGTCCTTCATTGATTACTACTTGCTGAAAGCGTTCCATACGTTTCTTCGCTATTTGTAAAATTTCTATCGCATTATAAGATAGTTTATATTGCTCTATTTTTTTATACTCTTGATTATGTAAATCGAATCGTTTTCGTAACGAAAGTTTTTCTAAAAAATCTGGACCGACTTTATGAAACAAATACATAAATAACTCAGCGCAAACTCCTGTACCTTCTTTACACATACCTATAAACAGATGGACCGGGTGAATTATGCTACACTCACTCTCTTCTGCTGCAATCTCCAATATTTTATGCACACGTTTTGTAAATTGAAATTCCTCCATATGTGTTTCCATCCTCTACTAATTTACTAACAAACCGTAACCATAAATAATTGAAACAATTACACCCACTACTAATATACCTGGAAGTAAATTTGCCACTTTAATTTTAATAAATCCGAGTAAGTTTAATCCGATAGCAGATATCATAATGCCGCCCGTAGCCGTCATCTCCACTATAAATTGGTTCATTAATTCTTTTGGGACAAAACTATTAATTTGTGTTGCAAAAACTGCAATACCACCTTCATATAAAACAACTGGAATCGCCGAAAATACTACGCCAATTCCTAGAGTTGTCGTTAATATAATAGAAATAAATCCATCGATAATTGCCTTGGTAAATAAAATATTATGATTTCCGCGAATCCCACTGTCAAGTGCACCAAGTATCCCCATCGCACCAATTGCAAAAATTAAAGTAGCTGTTACAAAACCTTCTGATATGCTTCCTTTCCCCTTCGATCCAACTTTATTTTCTAGCCAATCCCCTAAATGTTTTAACTTTTCTTCTAATTGTAACCATTCTCCAATTACCGTACCAATCACTAAACTCAGTATGACAACAAGAAAGTTTTCACTTTTTAATGCCATTTGAAGCCCAAGCACAGTAACCGCTAAACCGATTGCGTGCATTATCGTCCCTTTCATACTTTCTGGAATCCTACTAAATAATTTACCAAGTAAAGTACCAAATATAATACAAATCCCATTTACAACTGCTCCTAATATAACCATTTCTCATTCTTCACCCTTCGAATTCTTTATTTCTATATTTTGGTTTATACATTGATTTACAG
>NZ_JBNLYE010000290.1:0-5027 GCF_050172095.1 Bacillus sp. GMs2/2 | reverse complement strand
ATCGCCACATGCCACATATTCTATAAAAGAAATTATAGAAGGAACTGGTATTTCACAAGGATCTTTATATCGAGATATCAAAAAAAGAACTTTAGAAAAAGCATAAGGAGCATATATTTTGCTCCTATCCCTCTATAGACCTCTAGAAATTTGCTACTTTGCGGTCTACAGCAAGAACCCTGTGACTAAGCCTAATAGAAAAAAGATACCTTCTCAGGTATCTTTTTTCTATTTATTAGATTTATTTCAATGTTTTAATTATTTTCTCTTCTACTTTTACTGGTGCCCTTTTTTCTGTATCTTCTGTTGTTGTTCTCGCTATTAGACCTATTCCAGAAACCCCGTTACTTATTGCTGCACGATTTCCTGTTGTTGATACCGATTCTGCTTCGTCATCAATAAAGAGATACCTATCAAATTGGCCCTGAGGAATGCCAAGAATAACACCATATTTCCCATCTGATCCTTTCTTGACAAAGTAAATTTCCTCTCTATCATTCAATTCTTTAATTCTTTTAAAGAAATCATAAAGAGCTTTTCCTGTCAAACCATTCCCACGCAACCAAGTCTCCTCACTATTAAAAGAAGGAGAGGCAATTAACATGGTACCCCATTGAGTAATTTGTGTACCTGTATTCATTTCACCAGCATATCTATTTACTTTATAGATATATTCGATTTTTTTCAATTGGCGTGGCAATGCTTCGATTGCATCTCCACCATAAGAAATAGATCTTGTGCTTGATGTTAATACCGAAGCACCTGCACTAATTGTCTGATTTGCAGTAAATTTTCCTGATATATCTCCGAATTCATATAGCTTTGCAGATGCAGAGATCTCTTGTCCAAAGCTAAAACTTACGCTTGCATTTAAAGTTAAAGAGTCTGTTGTGCTAAATGAACGTGTAGCGGAATGAATTGTCTGAGGATAAGCACTTCCCCTATTATCATTCACAGCGGTATCTATTAAGCGTTCATTTGAATATCTCTCAGTAATTCTGAATCCACTATTAGTACGTGAACTGAATGTGAGAAGCCCCTCACTTTGCATGTTCTGCTTTTGACTTTCAATGAAATTCACTGGTGGACTTGTTGCTATTTTCATCTGACTACTTTGTACCATCGACGGCTGTTCTGCCGCAAAAACTGAGCCTGCATTCCCGAAACTTGTTACCCCTAATACAACTGCTAATCCGGTTGTAAGAATTACTTTTTTCTTCATTTTCTTTCCCCCTAATATTATCAACTTATTACATTTCAACTCTACTATACTAGTATGTAAAGGAAAAATATAGACTTTTTTTGTGAAAAATTGACGATATTTGTCGGAAATATATTAGGAAAGTTGTCATATAGAGGTTGCTATGAATAAACTTCATCTTGTTAACTACCTATATTTTTATTTACCTTCTCACAGATCTGATGGAATTGAACTAATAAATAAAGTTTTCACTAAATCAAAAGCCCGTTCTTCACTGAATCCAGCTTCCACACACGCTTCAAACAAAACATATATATATGGGATACAGCCGAGATACTTGTATTAACTATACTAAATAAAACTATAGACCTTATAGGCCCGACACGACCTAAAAAAGAAAATTGTACGTTTAGACATAATATGGAAACCCCCGATTTTTTACAGAGAAAGAATCAGGGGTTTTGTAAAATTTCTTCTTTTTAAATTTTTACTCTTCTTTGGGCAAAACAATTTTTTGATACAGTTGAACTGTAATCCAATAATATACGACGTAAATGCCTACAAAGATGAGAATAGGAAGCCAAATACGAAAATATGGGTTCAATACGATACCTTGGAAGATATTCATTCCTACTATAACATGAAGAACTCCCACTATCGCTGGAAATAGGAATACAAAAAAGAATTCTTTATAGATGGATGTCCGTAATAACTCACGGCGAACACCTATCTTACGAAGCATTTGATAACGGGGTATATCACTTGACGCACCCGTCAAAATTTTAAACATTAAGCAACTGGCCATCATGGTTAAGAACGCAATACCTAAGAAAAATCCCATAAATATAATCCCACTAAACATCCCTTCTAATCCTGTGTACGTAACATATTTACTTTGCAATGATTTTGTATACGGATATTTAGCTAATTCCAACTCATCAAGTTTTTTCCACTTCTCTTTATATTGGAGAAAACCATCTGATGTTCCAAGTAATACGATCCCCTCATTAGCTTGTATATGATCATATCTTTTTTTATATACAATATTGATTTTTTGATTTTGAGATACATAAGGTGGTTGGATGAAGTTAAAGGCTTTTTGCCATTCTTCCGACAGAACTGATCCTGTTTGGAGGGCTTCTGAAACAGCTTTTCTACTCTTATTACTATAATCAGGCATCATTGGACGGTTCTGCTCTAATTCTTCCTTTACATAATAAACAAAGGTTCTATCTGTTTTATAATGATATTCCTTTTTTTCTTTAAATGTAATTGTATTTAACAGTTTCTTTTCTTCTATAGTTGGAGTATGGATAACTACATCGTAAGGCTGAATGATTTCGGTTAATGGGAGCACATTATTTTTAAAAGCCATCCCACCTGAAATAGCACCTACTCCCAAAGCTACTAACATGGCTACGGTTGCCAGTATTTTCGTTAAGCTATTCATTCGAAAACTTAATTGAGCAAAAGTGAAAGCGTTTAGGCCTTTTTCAATTTGATTTTTATTGTTTTTGAACTTTTTAATCACAAATGGAAGGAATGCCCCAAATAACAGATATGTTCCAAATGTCACTGTACATAATGCGATAATAATTCCGGCTTGTTTTAATTGATTCATATGAATCATGGCAGCATAACCAATTATCAATAAAACAATCGCAAAGAATGCTACAAAAACGATGTTTCTTCCTTTTAGTGAAGTGCGATCTGCTTGCGAACCTACATAAAACAGTTGCAATACCGTAATACGTGATAATTTTATACTATTTATGATTCCAGATAGAATAAATAACACAAGAAAGAAAATGCAAGTAACAATCATAGAGGGCATATAAAATGCTTGATAACCACCTGCAGTAAATTCTAACTGTTGCATAAGTAGTTTACCGATTCCTTGTGCTAGCCCTACACCAATTGCAATACCGACTACAAGGGATGCTACTCCTAATACAATTGTTTCAATGAACATAAGAATGATAACCTTATGTTTTTTTGCCCCCAACATCATATACATACCAAATTCTTTTTGACGAAGTGATAGTAAAAATGAGTTCGCATATACAACATAAAAGAATGTGATGCTAGCCAATAGTACAGAACCCGCATGGAAAATAAATTGAATCCAACTAATGATAGAATTCGCTTCAATAAATACTTTATTCAACGCTAGTGTTTGAAACATATAAAAAATTGCAATGGACATCACAAGGCCTATAAGTAAAACAATATAGTCTTGCAGTTTACTTTTAAGCCCTGACAAGGCAAGCTTACATAACATACTAGCTCCTCCTCACCAGTGATTTCTGTGTACCTAAGTCTGACAGCACATCTAAAATTTCTTTATAAAATGCTTCACGCGTACCATCGCGGCGAATTTCTTTATATAATTCTCCGTCTTGAATGAATAAAATTCGTTGACAGTAACTGGCACTATACGGATCATGCGTCACCATCATGATCGATACGCCTTGTTCCTGATTTAAGTTTGTCATGGCATCTAGTAGACTTGTTGCATTTTTTGAATCCAACGAGCCTGTTGGCTCATCTCCTAAAATAATGGCCGGTTCATGCACAAGTGCACGCGCTGCGGCTGAACGTTGTTTCTGTCCACCAGATACTTCAGATGGATACTTAGGGAGTATTGCTGAAATTCCTAACATATCCGCTACTTTTTCTACTTTCGGTCCAATATTACATGAGGAGACACCTTGAAGGGAAAGTGGAAGTGCAATGTTCTCGTAAATAGATAAGTTCTCTAATAAGTTAAAATCTTGAAAAATAAATCCCAACTTTTGTGAACGGAAATCAGAAAGCTCACCTTGTTTCATTTTCGTAATATCCGTACCTGCAATTTCAACAACTCCGCCTGTTGCTTTATCTAATGTTGAAATCACATTTAATAGTGTTGTTTTTCCGGAACCAGATGGTCCCATGATCCCTACAAATTCTCCTTCTTGGATAGAGAAAGAAACCCCTTTTAAAGCATGTGATTGACTTTCTCCTTTTTTACCGTATACTTTTTGCACATCTTTTACGCGTACAACGCTTGTTTTCATCGTTCTCCTCCTGTACTTTCATTTCTTTTTTTATCTTAGTGTGTATTAAATCTTCTTTGCTATTTATTCACATTACATTTTCCTTACAGTATTGTAATTGTATATATTGGCACCTTTTTTCTTGACTCTACATACAAAGACAGGATGTATAAAACCAAATAAACAACTTCTTGGGCATGAAATATTAGAAACAAAGATGAATATAATAATGATTGTTTATGAGGTTGTAGTTGAGAAAAATAAGTATATATTCGTATCAAAAAAGGGGAAACTCTGCTAGTAGGGTTTCCTCCAAGGATGTATAACTATTTAGAATAAAATTATTTTTAATTCATTTTTTCTTTCGCTTTTGATGGCACATCTTCAATAGATACTTCTTCCCATGCAGTTACTTCCTTTTCTTTTTTCACATAAAGTCGTAAAAATGCGTCTTTCTTCAATTGCTTATCGGATGTAAATTTTATTGTTTTTTCGTTTCCTTTTTCATCATAGGCGGGCAATTCATAACGATATATTTCCATTTTACTCCCTCCTGTATCCTCTTTTGTCCCTTCTTTGGTTACTTGTACATAATAAGAATCTTTGCCGATACGATTGATTTGATTATTTAATCCTGTACAGCCTGTACAAATGACTGTAAAAAGCATGATTAAACAAGAGACTAAAAGCCATTTTTTCATTGTTCTCATCCTTTCAAAATATGTTTTAATTTATTAGGAACTTCAGCATAATGTATTAATACTACACTGTTATCTCTTAAGCCATTG
>NZ_JBNLYE010000289.1:0-5071 GCF_050172095.1 Bacillus sp. GMs2/2 | reverse complement strand
TTCAAGATTTTTTCATTGGGTTCGTATGTCAGAGAAAGAGTGGGAAGAATGAGTTGGTGGAAGTCAAGAGACAAACAAGTGAAAAAAAATAATATTCAAAGTAAAACGAAACAAGAGCATAAACCATCTCAAAATGCAATCGTTCATTTCACAAATGATTTTGCCTCTAACTTAGAACTTATAAAGCAACAAATCGGACATAATTCTGATGTTCGCTTTCGGAAGTTTAATATTGGACGCACAGATATTCAGGCTGGGATCGTTTTTGTTGATGGCCTATCAGATAAAGAGATAATTGACAAACATATTATGAAATTACTAATGGATGATTTTTCTGATGAATATAAAAATGAATCTTCTTATGTGGAGGGAACTGTTTCAAAAGAATATATTAAAAATAAAGTTCTTACAATTAGTGAAGTAGCAGAAGTCCATTACATAAAAGATTTAATACCCAAAGTATTGATAGGTTCAACAGCTCTTTTAATTGATGGTTTAGCAGATGTGTTTATTCTTGGTACAACAAAAGCAAATAAACGAAATATTGAAGAACCAGTATCGGAGGCATTAGTCAGAGGGCCACGGGTCGGTTTTACTGAAGTATTGAGTGATAATACCTCACTTTTGCGACGACACTGTGCGGATGAGAACTTATCATTAGTAAAGCTACCAGTAGGAGAACGTGCAAAGAAAGAGTTAGTTGTCGCATTTATTAAAGATCTTGCTAGTACAGAATTGGTGGATGAAATAAAAAACAGAATTCAGAAAATTGACATAGACAGTGTACTCGAATCTGGTTATATAGAGCAACTTATTGAAGATAATTATCTCAGTCCTTTTCCGCAGATTCAAAATACAGAACGACCTGATCGTGTTATTAGTGCTTTAATGGAAGGTCGAGTAGCTATTTTGTTAGATGGAACACCATTTGTTTTAATTGCTCCAGTTACATTTAGTATGCTGCTGCAATCACCAGAAGATTATTATGAAAGGTGGCTTCCTGGTACGCTTCTCCGCTTATTACGCTTCATGACAGCTTTTGTTTCATTATTTGCTCCAGCACTGTATATTTCTTTTATTTCATTTCATCCAGGATTAATTCCACTAAGCTCGCTATTTCTATTATCGGATCGCGAGAAGGAGTCCCTTTTCCCGCTTTAATAGAAGCGTTAATTATGGAAGTAGCTATCGAAGTTTTGCGAGAAGCAGGTTTACGTCTGCCTAAACCAATTGGACCTGCAATGGGAATTGTGGGCGGTTTAATAATTGGTCAGGCTGCCGTAGAAGCAGGAATTGTTAGTCCAATAATGGTTATCGTTGTTGCGGTAACAGCTATTTCTTCTTTTACTATTCCGCAATATAGTGTAGGAATTACGTTACGCATTCTTCGTTTTGTAGCTATGTTTTGTGCTGCGATATTTGGTTTGTATGGAGTTATTCTCTTCTTTCTTTTACTTTGCAGTCATTTAGTGAAACTGAAAAGTTTTGGCGTTCCTTATACCAGTCCTGCTGTTCCATATCAATTCAGTGACTGGAAAGATTTTATGGTTCGCATGCCATTAAAAATAATGAGACGTCGACCGAAAATAATGCATACCAAAAAAAATATCCGCAAAAGGTAGCTGATGACGAAAGGAAGTGGCCTTCAGTGATTACTAAACTTAAAGACCGAATAACAACTTCACAGGCAGTTGTTATTATTGTAAATTACATACTTGGGACAGGAATTCTCACTCTGCCCAGAGCATCTGTGGAAAAAGTGAAAACACCAGATGTATGGATAAGTGTGATATTAGGTGGAATACTGGCAATGGTTTCAGGAGTAATTATGGTCAAATTAAGTCAGCAGTTTCCAGAAAAAACATTTTACCAATACAGTCAAGATATTGTAGGGAAATGGATAGGCAGATTACTTAGTTTTCTTATTATAGGGTATTTTCTTACAACTTCAGCATTTCAAATTCGTTCAATGGCAGAAGTAATAAGCTTTTTTTTGCTCGAAGGAACCCCCACATGGGCTATTGTTATGCCTTTTATGTGGATAGGTCTCTATTTGATTATGAGTGGTATTAATTCAATTGCACGGATGTTTGAAATAATATTTCCTATTACTGTTTTTATTTTTTTAATCATTTCCTTTATGAGCATCGGAATATTCGAGATAGATAATCTCCGTCCCGTATTAGGTTTGGGAATTAAACCAGTATTAGATGGGATAAAAACAACGTCTCTCGCATATACAGGTCCTGAAATTATGTTAATTCTTTTGGTATTTATGGAACAACGAAATAAAGCAGTAAAAGCTATTTTAGTTGGAATTTCTATTCCGTTAATCTTTTATGTAATAACTGTTGTAATGGTCATTGGTGCATTATCAATTGATGGGGTTGTAACAAGAACATGGCCGACAATTGATCTTATGCGCAGTTTTGAAATTTCTGGATTGATATTTGAACGTTTTGAATCTTTATTGCTTGTAATATGGATTATGCAAATATTTGCTACCTATACGATTAGTTATTATGCAGCTGCATTAGGATTAGCACAACTCTTTAAAAAGAGAATTCATCCGTTTATTTTTGCTTTGATTCCAATCATTTACATCATTGCTATGACTTCGAAAAATATAAATGACTTGCTTAAATTGGGGGATATGCTCGGTAATGCTGCTTTATTTTTATTTGGTTTACTGCCACTGCTTCTTCTTATTATTACGCGATTAAAAGGAGGAGTAGTGTGAAAAATAAATTTAATTATATGCGGTTCTATTTGACTTTGTTATGGACGCTTTTGCTTCTATTTTTAACAGGATGTTGGAGCAGTAAAGAAGTAGAAGAGTTGAGTTTAACTGCAGGTATAGCACTAGATAAAGGGAAGGATTCAACAATTGAGAGAGAGGATGAGGAAGGAGGTTATCCTAAAAGAAATCTTATAACAGCTACTTATCAAATTGTTAGTTCGCAAGCACAAAGTAAAGGAAATGGACAACAAAAACGTTATATAAATGTTTCTGAGACCGGTGATTCCATTCATCAAATTGTTCGTGAGTTTTCATTGAAAAGAGAGAGCACAATGTTCAGCCCACATTTAAAAAACATTGTTATTAGTGATAGTCTTGTACGTACATTCAGTTTAGAACAATTACTTGAACAGTATCTCCGTGACAATGAAGTTCGGCTTAGCTGTATGCTCTTAATTAGCAAGGGTCTAGCGAAGGAGGTACTGGAATCAAACAAAAAAGGAGAAATCCCAGCATTTCGTTTGTCTGGAATTGCAGATAATAGAAATAGAACAACAAGGATTTTACCTCCTGTATCGCTCGCTAAATTGGAAGGAAAGATGCGGTCAGGGTCCAGTTTTCTTTTGCAAAATGTAATCTCGATAAAAGGGGAAACAAAATTTGCAGGAGCTGCTGTAATTAAAGGGAAGACAAAAAAGTTGATGGGCTTTTTAAATGAACAGGAATTGGAAGGAGTAGTATGGATAAATGGAAAAAGGAATGGTGGTGTGGTAAAAACTTTTGATAAAGAATCAAAGAAACTCATTATATACGAAATAAAGTCAATAAAAAGCAAAATCATACCACATGTTAATGGAAATAATATTTCCTTTGATGTAAACATTGAATCAGAAGGACGTTTGTCTGAAAATTGGATGCAATCAGGAAAAAAATTTAAAAATAAATTTTTAAAAAGGGAAGAAAAAGCTATTGAAAAAGAAGTAAAGCACTTAGTACATCATGTTACAAAAAAAATACAAAAAGAATATCAAGTCGATATTGCGGGTTTTGGCAACCAATTAAGAATTAAACACCCGAGAACATGGGAGAAAGTTAAAAAAGATTGGGATCAAACATTTAGTAAAGTACCGATTAAATATCATATAAATGTAACTATACAAGATTATGGATCGTCAAGTTTAAAACGATGAGATACTTTAATTGAAATTATATTTACATCAAAACAAAAAGTTATAAAAGTTTTAATTTGAAAATTTTTGTAACTTTTTGTTTTTTTATGTCCTTCTTATTATAGATTAAAGAAATGATTTTATCCCGCTATTTGCCGGGCAGTAAGACCCACACCTCAAAATTCAGCGAAAGCAAAGAAGTTATTAGAGGTATATGTAAGCTCTATATAGGAAGGAGAATTTTGAAATTCTATTGATAAACCAAGTAATTGTAATAGCCCTTATTTAGAATAATAATTTCAAGATCAATAAAATTTAGAGTAGAAGGAGCAAGAGCAAATTATTATGAATAAACAAATAGGATTCATCGGATGTGGAAACATGGGTATTGCTATGATAGGTGGGATGATTAAAAAAAATATAGTTTCTCCAGATCAAATAATTTGTTCAGATTTAAATGTCATTAATTTAAAAAATGCTAGTAATGAATATGGCATAACTATAACTACTAACAACAATGAAGTCGCTAACAGCGCTGACATTTTAATTTTATCAATCAAACCAGATTTATACTCATCGGTAATTAACCAAATAAAAGATCAAATAAAAAATGATGTAATCGTTGTAACTATTGCTGCAGGGAAAAGTATTAAGAGCACTGAGAATGAATTTGGTAGAAAGTTAAAAGTTGTTAGAGTAATGCCTAATACACCGGCACTTGTTGGAGAAGGAATGTCTGCGTTATGTTTTAATGAAATGGTTACAGAAAAAGATATAAAAGAGGTACTGAACATATTTAATATTTTCGGCCAGACGGAGGTCATAAATGAAAAACTAATGGATGTTGTTACATCTATTAGTGGTTCTTCTCCAGCATATGTGTATATGTTTATAGAAGCCATGGCAGATGCTGCTGTACTTGGCGGTATGCCGAGAAAACAAGCTTATAAATTTGCGGCTCAGGCTGTATTAGGTTCTGCAAAAATGGTATTGGAAACAGGAATACATCCAGGTGAATTGAAGGATATGGTTTGTTCTCCAGGTGGAACGACGATAGAGGCTGTAGTAACGCTAGAAGAAAAAGGTTTAAGAACAGCTATCATTTCAGCTATGAAACGTTGTACGCAAAAATCTATGGAAATGTCTAGTTTAACTAGTAAGT